>JAEEKC010000234.1 GCA_016282215.1 Lachnospiraceae bacterium | reverse complement strand
AGGGGGCGTAAGCGCTACCTCTTCATATCTGATATCACCGATATCATGCAATACCCAGGCCTTCATATCTTACTTCTCCGTTTTTATCATTCGTTTTTTACCCCGAATATCATATCGGGTGTTCACTATCTTTTATCGAATTTAGCGCAGCCCATAATCTGCCAGCATCACCGGTTTTTTCATCCTGGAAAATTCAACGATCAGTGGGGACGGACTGCCGTAATATGCGTCAAAGGAAGAGACCGTCTCCTTTCCGGGATCATCCACAAAGAAAAACCGCTCGCTGTCTTCTTCGATCATACCAGAGAGCATTCGCAGCATCTCTTCCGTAAGCGAAGGATTGACCATCTTCCAGCTGTCTTCTTCGATCGGATATATGTAGATTCCGATCTGCAGGTTGCTGCCGAATTCCTTGAACGTTCGGATGCGTTGTAACAGCGATTCTACAATACAATCCGGTTCTTCCGTCAGCGCATTGGCACCGATACACCAGAGCAGCCGCTTTCTGTTTTGCACATTTACTTCAGATACGGTCTCTTCATCAAAAGTAACACATGCCAGTTTCTGCTTCCAATAATCTGCTGTATCGCTTCCCGCCCATTCGGTCAGCTTCTCGATCCAGCGTTGCCGCAGGACCTCTGATCTGAGCAGTACAAGATCGGACCAGACAACTCCCGGCTTGCAGACATAATGCTTCAGATTGTACACATCGTTGACTGCTTCTTGCTCAAACTCATCACCAAAAAAGGGTGGTACATAAACAATTCGCTCCGCATACCTCCGTATCTTTGTCGTGTAGTATTCAGGCGGGATCGTCATCACCGGATTTTCTCCATCATAAGGAGCCTGAATAAACACCAGCGACGGGCGCAGCCTTCGGATATCCAGGTCCCACCATTCCGTGATCCTGATATCGTCCGGATAATCTTCGATGCGGGCTGCCCGGTCGATTTCATCATCCGATGCCATCATCCTGCCGTATGCATCTTTTCTCACCATCGGAAGGGCGACAACGGTAACATGGCAGCGATCATTTTTTATAAAATGCTGATACAGCGGCTGAAATCCGCTCCAGAGCGAGGCGCCTGCTGCCAGGAACAGGATCTCACCCTCAATCCCAAGCACCTCTTCCATGACTGCCTGCCCATCTGCGACCGGAACTGTAACTTCCTCTTTACCGTGGCCATGCCACCCGCAAGATAACGCTGCGGGATCAAATCCATACTCCTGCAGCTCATGCCCGGCAATTTCCTCCAGCATCCTCTTTTGCCCTTCAAAAAATGGATAGCCGTGACCGCCCCATACCTTGTGGATCTGAAAATAGGATCCATACCTGCTCCGCAGGATCTTATCATAAGCCGCCGCCACCGGGATCGTGGTCTGCTCAAAAGGCAGCCGCACTGTCTTTTCATAATACCTCTTCGGCAGGCCGCTGCCGCCTTTCAAAATCCACGGAAAAATCTGGCCAACGCTGTCCGATTCCTCTGGTTTTGTCCGCGCCATTTGCTGTTCAGCCAGATCATACAGCATCACACCCAACTCCTGAGGTGATAAGCCTTTCCGAAAAGTAATGCCATATCTTTCCTGCAACAAGGCAAGCTGCCCTTCGATGGCAGATGGCTGCAAACATCCTTGCACGATCCCGTCAGCTGTCGCCAGGATTTCCTTTACCTCATCGCAGCGTTCATTTTCCTTTTTCGGATCTGCATAAAGGTCGTCATATAGAAAAATATCAATACTTGCTATATATGGGAAATTAAAGAATTGATTCAAATGCGCCGGGTCAAAATTGATCCTGTTGGTGTTTACCACGCGCGTAATAAAAAGCCAGTGATCTTCCTGACTGCGAAAATCCTGAAGTGCGAAGCCCTGCGGGAGCTCACCATCCGAAACCGCTTGTCGGAATCGAATATAATCCTTCCTGCGCATCCCGATATCCAGGTCATCATCCCAAGGCACAAAACCACTGTGGCGGACAGCACCAAGCAGCGTTCCCCACTCGGCAAAGTATGCAATATCATGCTTTTGGCAGATCCGATCCACCTCAGCCAGCACGCACAGACTTCCTGCCCACGCCTGCTTGATTGCCGTAGGAATATAAAAACCGCATCTGACTTCGTCCCTGAAAAAATCTACATCATACATGTTTTACAAAACTCGTTGTCTCTCAACTCTCTGCCATGCTTCGAAACCGTTCCAGATCCGCTGCCGTCGTGATCTTGAAATTTCCTTCATCGCCGGGGATCATCACAATATCCATTCCTGCCAGAACCGCGGGTTCTCCCGAACCTTTGATCTGCATGATCCGATCCGGCAAAAGTGCTCTTGTGGCTGCCAGATACCGGTCAAACAAAAACAACTCCGGTGCCTGCCCTGCAAAGATTTTTTCCCGCTGCAAAAGACTGCTGATACCCTTGCCGTCTTCGCTGTAATAAACCGTATCCTTCATCGGCAGTACCGGCATCACCCCATCGTGTCCGGACAAAGCCTCAAAGCAGGCGCTGATCTGATCCTCTGACAAAAGAGGTCTGGCAGCATCATGAATAAAAACTGTCGACTCTTTTTCTCCTTCGATCAATTTCTCCATCGCTTCCATACCGCTTAAGATGGATAACTGTCTGTTCTCACCAGGATCTGCAAAGTATAACCTTTTCTCCCGGCTTCCGACCATGGCTGTACCATCGAAGCTGTCCTCTTCCGATATCAGTTCCCGGCAGATCTCATCCTGCCACTGGGCAGCAGCTACGACAACGATGGCATCAATCCATTCGGATCGCATCAGCACCTGAAGCGAATAGCTGATCACCATCCGGCCGCCAACTCTGATATATTGTTTGGGAATATCTCCGCCCAGCCGTGTTCCGCCCCCGCCGGAAAGACATAATGCTATATTCATCTCCACGCACTCCGAATTTATCAGCAGTTTCCCGGTTCCGTGTTTACAAATCGTACCTTGCACTACCATCAATCTGTGATCGGAATCTCACTCTACTTTCAGCCATCTAAACTCTGACCGACTCTTCGGATTTCTGCCAGCGTTTCT
>JAEEKC010000233.1 GCA_016282215.1 Lachnospiraceae bacterium | reverse complement strand
AATTGATATTGGAAATGGTCAGAATACTCTTTGTGCTGCCATCTGCCGCATAGTTTAAGAAGCCGCCGGAAACGCCGGAAACCGTTATCTTCTTGGTCTTTCCGACCTTGACATATTTTCCGCCCACATAAGCATAGGCCGTGATCTTATAGTCACCTGCTGCGCCGAAATCCGCAACAGCAACTTTTACCGTATAAACACCGGAAGATTTCGTCTTTTTCGTATAGGTTTTTGTTTTCTTCGCCTCTACGGATTTCACCTTGAACTTCACTTTTGTGACTTTGCCGAGAAGATCGGTATTCTTGGCTTTTATAACCAGCTTGGACTGCGCTGCGGAAAGCGAAGCCGTTACCTTCGGTTCAGGCAGATCTACCGTATAGTTGACTGTGAGAACGGATTTTTCAATATCCGTCTTATCCGTTACGATCACTTCGATCTTATATTTTCCGCCATGTTTATCATGCTTTGTCAGATCACTGTCCGCCTGATAGCAGCCTGATTTTTTCTTGGCGTCGATGAGCTCTTCTTTTTGCTCACCGCTTAAGTTTGTCACGCGGAACTGTACCTTTGCAACGCCTGACGGCGCTTTCACATCATAGGCATTGATATGCATGGTAAGTTTGGTTTTATTCACCTTTGTTACTTTGGCAGATCCCGCCGAGGGGCCGGTCACCTGGAAAGAAGCCGTTGCAACCTTCTCTGAATTTCCGTAAGCATCCACAACATAGGCAAATACCTTGTACTCACCGGCTGATGCATGATCGATGATGGGCACTTCGGCCGTCCACTTGGAATTGGATTCCTTCTCACCCTCATAATACTCGATATCATCCATGCCGTCTTCGGAACTGTATACATGGAAATGAACGCCTTTTACCTTCTTTGTGGTGCCTTTCAGCGTCAGATCACAGGTTTTCTCTTTACTTGTCAGTTCGCATGTCAGTTTATAATCCTCATCATTGACGATCTTTCCGTCCTCTTCCACCTTCGGTCCCTGTTTCAGGGTAAAGGCATTCGCAATACCTATGGCATCGGCAATTCCCATCCTCTTCAGATTCTCTTCCGAAGAGCAGAACGCAGCATCACGTGAATTGTTCAAAAACGCATGCTCAATGATGATCCCCGGGAACCCGTACAGCTTACTTCTGCGGATCACACCGTAATAATCTGCCAGACTGCCGTCAGGATAGGTATCACCGGAGCGTGAATTGTAAATCTTGACACCATTGTTATTCAGACCGAGTTTGATCAGCTCAGCTAAAATATTCGTCGCCAGAACGCGGCCCGATGCGCTGACCGTCGCATTATAGTTTCCGTTGGGATAAAAGACCATGGCACCATTGGAAGAACCGGAGGAAGCTGCCGTCGTATTAAAGTGAATGCTGACGTAAGCATTCGCACCTACCGATGCCGCCGCTGCCACTCTCGCTGCGTTATCATCCGTCGAAGTTGTTCCGGGATAGGGGCAGGCTGTCGAATTTCTGGTCATGTAAACAGTCACGTTGGAATAGTTTTCTTCCAGGTACTGTTTGCAGTAAGTTGCCACCTTGAAGGTCATGATCTCCTCCAAAAGTCCGTTTGCCCTGGCGCCTGCATGGGTATTATCATGACCGGGATCCAAAACAACGATAACATTGGCAGCTTTTTTTGCTTCGGCAGTTAATGATTCATCGGCCAGGAGCGCTTCTTCCACCAGTTTTGCCGTTTCATCCGTGCTTGTTGTGGATGGAGCAACCTGCACAATATTCTCCTCAGGCGTTTCAGCAGCTGTTTCCTGCACTTTGTCCGCCGTCTGAGCAGTATTCTGTTCACTCGCTGTAGTAGTAACTTCTACTGTTGTATCTCCATTATTATCTGCCTTAGCAGCCTTCACTGATTCCGTGCTGTCAGTTGCTTTTACCGTCTCATCCTTCAATGCCGGCTGCACTGTTTCCTCTGCCACTCCGGTTTCTGTTTCCGTTGTATCAATGCTGTCTGCGATCCCGGCTGTTTCGTCTGCTGCTGCAGTTTCTTCTATAGGCGCAATGCCTTCTTCCGAAGGAGCAATACTTTCTTCTGAAGGCGCGATATCTTCTACCGCAGCATCCTCGAAAAGCCCTGCTGCCGGCCACACGCCGAATGCAACCTCCTGCGTGCATTCATCAACAGCAAGATTCACCGTTTCATCTGCAGGATCTGTCTCTTCTTCAGCTTCCGTCGCACTCTTTTTTGCCAGCGTCAGCTCCTGAAAGGTATAGATCCCTTCCGGAAGATCCTTAACAGAAAAAACAAGATTGCCGCCATCCGCCTTGTCTAAGGACAGCTCTGCGTCGCTGCCGCTTTTTTCTTCTCTCAATAAAAGCTGCGCATCCGAAAAGCTTTCATCCTCACCGGCTGCAACGCTGATCAGGATATGGCTGTCCTCACCCTGCGTAAATTCCGTTTTTTCCAGATACAGGTATTCCACTTTTCTCTGATCTGCGCGGATCTGCGCGATCTCCTCCGGTGTCATCACGCCTTCCGTGATCACCGGCAGCACGTTTTCGCTCACCGTTTCATTTGGAGTGCCCTCTTCCTGGAGCGTTTCCTGCAACGAATCGCCGGCATCTCCATTAGCGTCAGGTACCTCGGTGGCTCCCATAGCCGGCAGTACCTGCATACATAAAAACAGGGCAGCCATTAACACCGCTAAAAATCTGCTGCGTCTGCTACTGCCCCATGTCTTCATTTCTCTTTTTCCCATTTTCCGATCCTTTCGTAAACATGATCTTTATCTTTATGTCAACTATACCTATTTTACACATACGGACCGAAAAATCAATGTTTATCATAAAGAATTCAAAAAATCTTCATTTTTTTACGGATCTGTCAGCCTAGTTCCTGGGCGGCCAGTGAAAGTGCCTCGCCAATAACGACATCCATGTCATAATAGCGATATCGCCCAAGTCTGCCGCCAAAGATCACTTTTTCTTCTTTCCGCGCCAATTCCTCATATGCGGCATAGAGCGCATTGTTCTTTTCATCGTTCACCGGATAGTAAGGCTCGTCACCGTTCTTCCATTCAGCGGAATACTCCCTGCTGATCACGGTCCCCTTCAGATCATTTCCCTTTTCATCCTTGCCGAAGGTGAACCACTTATGCTCGATGATCCTGGTATAGGGCGTTTCCCCGTCTGTATAATTGACCACCGCATTTCCCTGATAGTTATCTACCGCTAACTTTTCCGTCTCAAAACGGACGCTGCGGTATGCGAGCGGTCCGAGTTTTTGTCCGAAATAGGCATCGATGCAGCCAGTAAACAGAATCCTGTCCGCCTGCTCTTCATATGCGCCCCGAACCTTCGGATCCAGAAAATCCGTATTGCACGAAACCTCGATCCCTTCGAGAAGCCTTTCGATCAGTTTGGTATAGCCTTCTGTCGGAATCCCCTGATAGAGCGCATTGAAATAATTGTTATCAAAGGTCAGCCGCACCGGCAGCCGCTTGATGATAAAGGCCGGCAGATCCGTACACTCCCTGCCCCATTGTTTTTTCGTATAGCCCTTGATCAGTTTTTCATAGATATCCGTTCCCACAAGGCTGATGGCCTGCTCTTCTAAATTCTTCGGCTCAGTGATGACGGCTGCTTTCTTTTGCTCTTCGATCTTTTCCGCTGCCTGCTGCGGCGTCACTACTCCCCACATTTTATTAAAGGTATACATATT
>JAEEKC010000232.1 GCA_016282215.1 Lachnospiraceae bacterium | reverse complement strand
GGAAGCAAGGCAGTTATCACGGCAACAAACTTCGGCGGAGAACTGTGGGGCCTTCAATATAATATTATGAACCTGGGCCTGACAGACAACACGACCTACAACATCGAATTCGATATCACCTCGAGTATTGACAAAAAGGTCTTTCTCAAGATCAACGATACCGGAACAGGCTTCTATTCCGAAACGCTGTCCCTGAAAGCCGGCGAAACCTACCACTTTAAAAAAGAAGCTGTGGAATGCAGCGCCTGGGCTGCAAAGAACATTATCTTCGGAATGGGAATGCAGGACGGTGAAACCAATCTTCCTTCCGGAACCATCACGATCGATCACATGTCCATTACAGAGCCCGGCGGTTCTGCCCCCGTGGATACCATCGGCAAGGAATATGATTTTACGGCCGTATCGGAAAATGCAGCCAATGACTTTGCCGATCCCGGCAAGGAAAAGTATGGCTATGACCTGGTATGGGCAGATGAGTTTGACGGAAATTACGGTTCTGCCAACGTAGATCCCGCAACAGGCCTGAACCTGGACAACTGGGCACCCCAGCTTGGCGACGGCACAACGGATTGCGGCAATCCCGGATGGGGCAATAAAGAACTCCAGGCTTATACCGGCAGCGCTAAGAACATCGGCGTCAACGAAGATCTCAACAACGACAATACAGGTGACGGCCTCCTTCGTATCACGGCTGCTTATGAGCCCGGCGGATATGTATATGAAACCGAGTCTCCCAAGAAATATACCTCGGCCCGCCTTCGCACCACAAAGCCGGATGAAGCTTTGTTTAACACAACCTATGGTTATGTAGAAGCACGTATTTCCCTTCCGGAAACAAAGGGTGCATGGCCTGCATTCTGGATGCTTCCCGAAAGCACGACCATCTACGGCAACTGGCCGGTATCCGGTGAGATCGATATCATGGAAACCGTCGGTGCCGGCGTTGGCGGCAAACAGGCATGCGGCACCCTGCACTGGGGCGCACCGGAACATGTCTATAAAGGAAGCGGCTACGTGGATCTTTCCAGCAACTTCTCTTACTTCCATACCTATGCGATCGACTGGGAACCTGGCAAGATCACCTGGTATTATGACGGTCAGGAGATCAACAACCTGACAAACTGGAAGGGACAGCTTCCCGGAACCTCCGATGCGCTTTCCTTTGACGCACCTTTTGACGAACCGTTCTACATGCTGCTCAATCTTGCCGTTGACAGCGGACAGTTCGGCGGCGCTGCAAACAAAGCTGCCTTTGAAGATGCCATCAACATGTACGTCGATTATGTACGCGTTTATCACAGAAAAGACGGCTATGCCCCGGAGGCAACCCACTCTGCAGCTGACGACTTTGCAGCAGACTGGGCAGACTATGCGGATGTCAATCAGATCGCTGAGATAACGGAAGACAGCATCGATACCGCTTCAGCAGGCGCGATGGCAGACAGCACTTATGATACAACAAAATGGGCTTTATCCAATCAGGACGACGGACAGGGCGCAACCCTCGAAAAGTTAACAGATGCTAACAATAAGACCTGGGCAAAAGTCGGGATCGCGAATGCAGGCTCCAATGACTATTCCGTTCAGCTGATCGGTCACTATGACGCAAAAGCAGGCTACGTCTACAAGGTAAGCTTTGACGCCTATGCCGACGGCGGTATGGTAGGCAAGACCGTAAACTGCGATTCCAAAGAATGGAAAAGCTGGGGTACCTACGGAATCCAGTCCTTCGAGCTGACCGAGCAGCCCACCACAACCTCCTTCCTGTTTGCACAGGCAGAGGATTTTGATAAATGCCGTATCGAGTTTAATGTCGGCGCACAGTCCACCGGTCATGTGTATGTCGGAAATGTCAAAGTAGAGATCGTCGATCCTCTCTCTCTCGATCAGGAAGACGAGAACCGCAAGCCTTTATCCGACGGAAACCTGATCTATAACGGCAGCTTTGACCAGGGCGAGCATCACACAGGTTACTGGCGCGCAGCAGAGGGAACAACCTTTGTCGTACCCCGTTACACGACCACAGCTTTAAAAGACACAGACCTTTCCGTAGAAGATATCGCAGCAGGCGAAACCCATTACTATGAGCGCCGCGCACAGATCTCTTCCAAGGACGTACCGACAGTTTATCAGCCGGATCTTTACATGGCAGCAGACAGTTATGAAGTTACGTTTGATCTTTACAGCGAAAAAGATACCAATGTAAACGTAAGTATCTGCCGGGCAACTGAAGACGGCCTCGGCGAAAAACTCGTATCCACTATCGCTCCTTACAGCGCTAAGTCGGGTGTGCGGTCCTACAAATGGAAACTGACTACCTCAGAGGTGATTGACAATGCAGCGCTGGTTTTCAGTTTTGATAAAGGTGCTGCTGTCCAGCTGGACAACGTATCGATGATCGGTGCTTCCCAGACCGCCCCCATCGATGAAACCCCTATCACTGCCGATGATGAATGGCAGGGCAACACAGCAGGTGCCGGCGGCGCAGCCATCACACTTGCAAAAGTCGGGGATACCTGGGTCGCATCCGGTGTCACCAGTGATGCAGGCGCATGGTACACTCCCCAGATCGGCAGCAACGACTTCGATATCGTCGGCGGAAAGAGCTATACCCTTTCCTTTAAGGTAAAAATGGACGCACAGACAAACGGCACGTTTGAGTATATCATTCAGGAAGACGGCGGCGGCTGGGCCGTTGTTCAGGATGTGGTTTCAGTCGATACCGCTTCCCTCGGACAGGCAGATGCAGACGGATTCTATACCTACACCGCGCAGATAAATGCCGCATCTTCCATCGCCAACGTACATGTCAACTTCGGTCTGGGCCACAGCCAGGCCAACAACGGAACCTTCAGCTTTAAAGACGTTTCCTTCTCACTGAATAAGGGCGGAAACGGCAACGAAGGCGATGATGATACGATCACCGAAATGCCGTCGTCCAGGATAGATGACCAAAATTCCGGAAAAGACAAGGAAACCACCGGAACCGACAAGGATAATTCCGGAAAGGATACAAAAGAGACAAATAAGACATCTGACAAGACACAGAATCCCAAACAGGAGGCAGAAAAACCTGCAGCAGATGCAAAGGTACTTGTGAACAAGATCACACTGAGCGGCATTTCCAAGAAGATCGCCGCAGGCAAAAAGATCACACTGACTGCAAACGTGGCACCTGCCAACGCAGCGGACCAGTCTCTCACCTGGAAATCCAGCAATGAGAAATATGCAACCGTATCCGATCAGGGCGTGGTAACCACCAAAAAAGCCGGTGCAGGCAAGACGGTCACCATCACCGCAACCGCAAAGGACGGAAGCAACATTGCAGCAACCTACAAGATCAGGATCATGAAGAAGGCGGTTAAGAAGATCACGCTGAAGGCCTCCAAAAAATCCGTTAAGGCCGGCAAGACAGTTAAGATCACCGCAAAAGTGAATCCTTCCGGTTCCAAGGTCAATACGAAACTCAGCTGGAAATCAAGCAATGAAAAATACGCTACCGTTTCCGCTAAGGGCGTGGTAAAAACAACGAAAGCCGGAAAAGGCAAAACCGTGAAGATCACCGCAACCGCAACCGACGGAAGCAACATCAAAAAAACCATTAAGATCAAGATCAAATAATCAGTCATAACAAAAACTCCGTATCCCGGCTTTCGGGATACGGAGTTTTTTGCTTTCACAACGCTACTCTATCCTGAGTCTGTCAACCACGCTTTTTTTACTGAGGTTATGATATGCAGCCACCGGGATGATCAGGATCAGCACACAGAGCAGCGGCAGACTGACGATAAGCGGTGCGAGGGTGAAATGCCACTTGAACATGACGATCCCGTCCACCAGGGCTTTGATCAGTGTGCAGTTCAGGATCGTTCCGAGGACGGCTGAAACAACAGCTGTCCAGATGAAGTACACAAACCCTTCCTTGATCAGGCTCTGCTTCTGCTGCTTCCCTGTCATGCCGACAGCTTCAAGCATTGCAAGCTCTCTGCTTCTGACAAGGATCGAGGTGATGATCGTATTTGCAAAATTCAGAAGTCCGATCAGTCCGAGGATCGCACTGACGACTGCGCCCACCAAAGCGATCATCTTGCCAAATGATCGATACTCTTCTACAACGCTTTCCTTTGATTTGTAGTCAAGGCTTGCATCAACACAGGTCGTATAATTTTCCAGCCAGGCCTCAAAGGCTTCTTCTTTACTGTCCTCAACATCGATGAGCGTTCTCATGGGGCACCAGTCCCCGTTCAGCGAGAGGAACTCGTCTTCCGGAAGGATCAGGTCACAGTTAAACTCACCATACATCTGAAGGCCCATGGCATAAGGAATATCCACAACTGCCAGGATCTCATACTCCTTCATCGGCGCATCTTTAAAGCTTTCCAGCGCTATGGTCTGCCCCTGTAATTCCATCTCTTCCACCTGCGCATACTGCGGGTTGTGGCTTCTGATCTGAACCTTATCGCCGGGATTGAAGTAGTTCAGATATTCCTGATTGTCCATGTTATAATTAAATCTGATGACCAGCGCGTAATTACCTGTATTAAACTTGTTCCAGTCTATCTCCTTTGAGCCGTCGAGCGATTCGATCACATCCAGTTTCTCTGCGGCAAGCTCACTCATCCCGTAGGTATTACCCCCAATGGATTTACCCTCGTCCAGGTCTTCGAGATAGTCATCTACGTTAAAATCAGCAAATGATCCGAACTCAGCTTCCAGTTTTTTCTTTACCAGATCTGAGCTGAAAAAGTTCTCCTTCAGTTTTGCCCAGGTTTCGTCATCAAATTCCTGGCTGCCGTAGCTGATATAAACATTACCGATCTCCTGAACACCTTCCTGCGAATTCAGCGCTTCCATGAACTCTTTATTTACACCCTGCATCTCTTTATCGTATACGCCGGGATTATCAAGCGCTGCATCCTGCACACTGTAGTCAGCGATCACGAGATTTCCGATGTAGTCGTCCATACTGAAACCGGTGATAAAAGCGTAGGCGCCAATGAGCACGATGATGGAAAGGCTTAAGGAAAGGACTACCAGTGCCATTTTCTTCTTCGGCTTTCCGTCCTTGCCCCTTGCTTCCGTGAATTTCAGCGCTTCGATCGGTGAAACCTTCGCTGCCTTCCTGCAGGGTTTTCCGGCACTGATGAGAACGGTTACGTATGAAAAAAGCGCTGCCCCGAGGATGATCCAGATATCCATATGAAGCTGGCCCTTGTCGATGGAAACTGTAGAAAACTCATTGGAAATGACCGGCAAGAGCACTGCGCCGATCCCCACACCCAGGATCAAGCCAACAGGGATACCG
Organism: Lachnospiraceae bacterium; assembly: GCA_016282215.1. Classification (GTDB taxonomy): domain Bacteria; phylum Bacillota; class Clostridia; order Lachnospirales; family Lachnospiraceae; genus RGIG7926. The sequence goes on along the minus strand of JAEEKC010000232.1, from coordinate 259 downwards.
ATGGCTGAGATCAGACTTGCACGTCTCATTACCACTTTTTTCAGCTGCTTTCCTGTCGTTCCGATGGTTTTTAAAAGTCCGTACTCCTGCATATCGGAAATGATATTCAGGAAAAAAATGTTATAGATGATCAGGTAACCTGCTGCAAAGAATGTCAGCAACAGGATGCTGCAGACCACTACCATGCCCGGATCGATCTTGTTACCGGCATAGGCCCAGTTAACACCGTACTCTACATCATCTCTGATGCCGCTTCTTG
>JAEEKC010000231.1 GCA_016282215.1 Lachnospiraceae bacterium | reverse complement strand
GGCTTTTGCGCTTGGGGCAGGACTTTTGATGCCCCAGGCGGCAGCAACTGCCTATGCAGATCAGGAAGCTATACAGGACGAGGAGATCATGCCCGTTTCGGAAGTGACCGGCGAAGAGACGCAGACTCAGACAGAAGAGCCTGAGCAGGCGGAAAAGCCGGAACTGGATAGTACTGAGCAGGCGGAAAAACCGGAGCTGGATAGTATTGAGCAGGCGGAAAAGCCGGAGCTGGATTGTATTGATCAGGCAGAAACGGTAGCGGAGGATGAGATCGTTGTTGATGCTTCCGGCTGCGAGGGGATCGAAGACGCAGACGAGATTGCTGAAGAGGAAGAAATCTCTGCAGAGACAAAGACCATCTCCGGCAACGGTTTTTACACCCTGAGATTCTTTGATGACGAGGCGCATGGAGGCGGTCAGCTTTTTGCCCCTCATACTACGGATCAGACAGGCGTTGGTTTCAAGACAGCGCTTCCCGCAGACAGCGCAGCCGGCAAACAGGCAAATAATATCGTGCGTCACGGATACAAGATCAAAACCTGGCATCTGTATCATTATGAAGACGGGACGAAAGTAGATGACGGTCTGTTTACGGATCTGCCCTCCTATACATACGGGATGAAGATCGCCAGCACGAAAGCAACGAAATATGTCTACAAGATCGAGAGCGACATCGATCTGGTTGCAGTTTGGGATACGGTGCCTTATACCTATAACATTGAGTATAAGAACATGACCGGTACGAACTGTGATTTTACGGACAGCGACTATCTGGCTGAAAATGTCAAGACCGAATTTGATGTCGAAACCGCTGTCAATCTGTGCATTCCGTATCGTCAGGGCTATCTGTTTGACGGTTGGTACACGGACGCGGCTTTTACAAACCGCATCACCCAGATTCCGAAAGGTGTTGTGCTCGATTCCGACGCAGACGGCAACGTATCGCCTTACATTGTTTATGCAAAATGGCGTACGCCCTCTACGGAAAAAGTGAAGATCGCTTCCCTGAGGAACACCAAAAAGGGTGTGGTAAATGTAAGCTTTGCTGCAGTACCTGATGCGTTGACTTATGAGATCGCTTTTTCCACCAATAAGAGTTTTAAAAAGGCCCAGACTTCGTCCATCATTACGACGAAAGCCGGATCCATTTCGCTGACCAATCTGTTAAAGAAGACCTACTACGTCAGAATCCGTGCCTATTCGGCAGATTCTCTCGGTATTCAGACGTCCGGAAAATGGTCAGACGTCAAATCCATAAAGGTGAAAAAAGGCGTCAAGGAAGTAAAGGCGAAAAAGGGCAAGATCAAACTGAATAAAGTTGAGATCAAGAACGGCAACTTCCATTTAAAGGCAAAAGCGCCGAGCAGATTGAAGAGTTCCGATGTGAATTACTATGTCGTGACCGTGGATCCTTTCACCGGCAAGGTAGCCAAAAAGATCCGTGCCGTAGCCAAGACGAAGACCATAGACTTAACGCTTCCTGTCAGGGAAGGCAGTGATGTCAGTGTGACAGACCTGATCCAGGGGAAATATGCCATTGCGGTCAAGGAAGGCAAGAAATATAAGGTGGTGACAAATGCCGCTTACATTTCCAATCCCGAAGGCGCGGCTGAATATAAAGGCGCATTCCCGACACCTGTTTCCAAAAAGGGATTGCAGGGACATAACAACGGAAATATCAAGCACATTTTTGTAAACGTATTTTTGAATGAATTCTTTGATGTAGGAAAGAATCCCTCCAGCGCATATCGTTACAACGGCAAGATCTATTACTTTAACAGAGCCTCGATCCGCGCATTGGCTGCAGATGCCGCCAGATATAATAAAGCAGGCATCGTATACTCGGCGCAGTTCATGCTGAAATGGCCCGGCAGTGAGTACAGTTATTTGGTTCCCAAGGGGGCACGTTCCACGGGGCATGCCTATTATACGCTGAACGGAAAAGACAAAAAAGCCCGCGAAACATGGGAAGCGCTCTTTTCACTGATGGCAGAATATATGGCAACCGAAGGTGCGCATGTCGATAACTGGATCCTCGGAAACGAGGTCAACGTGGGCAACTCCGCGGCCGGCTGGTATTGGAGAGGGAGCCTGAGCCGTTCGGAATTCATGGCTAACTATGCGTCTACCTACAAAGCGCTTTACTATGCAGTCAGAAGCCACAGCGCAAATTCCAGAGTTTACATCTGTACCGATCATACCTTTAATGACCGTGACGGTGACTGGGGCGCGAAGCCTTTCATGGAGCTGTTTGACAAGAACATCAAGGCGTATAACAAGAAGATCAACTGGAATCTTGCTTACCATGCATATCCGGCGATCCTGACCAGCGCAGCGACTTGGAACGATGCTTATACGACAAACAGCCTCGGTTCGGAATTCGTGACACCGAAGAATCTGAACATCCTGACCGATTATGTGAAAAAGAACTATGGCAAAAAGACCCGCATCATCCTTTCCGAGCAGGGCTTTACAGCCATCGGCGCGGGAAACAGCGAAAACGTTCAGGCGGCCGGTGTTGCCTATCTGTATTACAAAGCCGAGTTCAATGACATGATCGATGCCGTTATCTACCGTTCCTTAACGGATGATGCCGGGGAAGTGGCACAGGGTCTTGCTTTCGGTCTGTCGAGCAGGCCGACCAGCTGGAATGTCTTCGTGAACATGGATACACCGCAGTCCACGAAGTATACGAACCCCCTTCTGCCGGTGATCGGCGCGGGTTCCTGGTCATCTATCATCAAAGGCTGGGATGAGAGCAAGTTCAAGAATATGAAATAAGAACTGACATTTGAGTAAAAAGGCCATCGCATGAAAAGTGCGGTGGTCTTTCGAATGTAACCGTATCATATGTCATATACGGTATGGTTTAAAAGACGGAAAACAGGGGATAAAATATTTGAAAGAGGGGAAAGAGGATAATAATGGAAAAACTGATCGCATTGACTTTTGATGACGGACCGAATGTAAAGATCACGCCGCAGGTGCTGGATATTCTGGAAGAATATGGTGCGCCGGGCAGCTTTTTTCTGGTGGGAGAACAGATCACTGAGGAGACCATACCCGTGATCAGGCGGGAGATCGCCATGGGCTGTGATATCGGCAACCATTCCTATACTCACGGGCATATGAATGAGATGCCGATCGGGGAAACACTCGACGAGCTTCGCAGGACCGAAGAGAAGATCAAACCGCTTACCGGAAAGGACAGCATTTTCTTCCGCCCACCGTTTTTTGATTATAACGAAGAGATGCTGGAAAAAGTGGACTTTTGCTTTATCACGGGCCAGGCCTGTGAGGACTGGGATGAGTCCGTGACAAAAGAGCAGCGGATCGAAAAGATCATGTCCCAGGCCTGCGACGGCGCCATCGTCCTTCTGCATGATCTTCACTATAATGACATCACGGTATCCATGCTCGGTGAGGTGATCACCCTGCTTAGAAATGACGGATACAGACTGGTGACTTTGACGGAGCTATTTGAGAAAAAAGGTGTAGATCCAAAGAGCGCAGCAGCCCGCGGGAAAGTGTATGAGGTAGTGGCATAGATTGGATATATCGGATTTTGATCGGGTGATAGTAGAAAAATCAATATAAAAAACGACAGATTAATCAGGTTCATTAGGAGGCGTAGCTATGGGCATTTTACAGATGTTTCCGGCGGAAGTAACAGCAGTCATCAAGGCATTTTTATTACTGATACTGGCATATATCGTGGCCGGTATCGTCAGGGGGCTGATCCTGAAGGTGGTCGACAAAACGGCGATCAAAAAATGGCTTGATAAATCTAATCAGGGAGAGCAGCTTCGGGGCTATATCGGAAAACTGGTTTATTTGCTGGTATTCCTGTTGTTTGTACCCGGGATCTTTACGATTCTCGGTATCAGTCAGGTGGCAGATCCGATCCTCAGGCTCCTGTCACAGATCTGGGGCTACGTGCCGAATATCTTAGCGGCGTTGATCGTCCTTTTGGTGGGCACGCTGATAGCCAAACTGGTAAGACAGCTCCTGGTTCCTTTGTTTGTGAAGATCGGTTTTGACAAGCTGCAGGAAAAAGCAGGGCTCGAAACGGATGAGGATTCCCGTCTTTCCGTGACGGCAGCCTACGTTGTCTACGTGCTGATCCTGATCCCCGTCATTGTGGTTTCCCTGCAGGCACTTGGAATCGAAGCCATCGCATCACCGGCCATCTCCATGTTGTCGACGATCTTTATCTTCATCCCAAACATTGCAGTTGCAGTTTTGGTGATAATCCTTGGCGTCATTCTTGCAAAGCTGGCGCGCAATATCATCCGTCAGATGCTGTCATCTTCGGGTATAGACATTAAACTGCAGAAAATCCTTGGTGAGAAGGGCAGGGGATTCGTTCTTTCCAAAGTAGTATCCGAAGTCGTACGTGTCGTTATCGTGATCTTCTTTGTGGTGGAAGGACTCAACGTTCTCCACCTGAATGTGATGACAAAATTCGGCGCATCCCTGATCGACTACCTGCCTTCCGTGCTGGCAGCCCTGTTGATCCTGCTTGCCGCAGTCCTTGGCGCAGACGCTGCAGAGAACGCTCTGAAAAAAAGCGGTCTGAACGGATTCGCGCTGATCGTGCGCATCACCATCATGACGGTTGCGGTCTTCATGATCCTTTCCCAGCTCGGCATCGCTGAAGAGATCGTAAGCAAAGCATTCCTCATCATCGTAGCCGCCCTCGCCATTGCTTTTGCCGTGGCTTTCGGAATCGGCGGAAGGGAATTCGCCAAGAAACAGCTCGACAAACTTGACCAGAAGATCGAAGAGGCCGAGAACACCAAAGAGAGTGGCGATGGTGTCAATGGGGACGGTTCTTTTTGACAACCTTTCGAGAAAAACGGCACGTTTTTTTGCTGCGCATTGATAAATAATAATTGAAACATGCGCGCTTTTAGGGTAATATGAAAACACGGAACCAATAACTACTGATCAATTAGTTAGTGTTAAGACCGATGTTGGGATAGGTAGCCAACAAACTACTGATCTATTAAGGAGGATGATTATGAGAGGACAGAAAAGATCTATCAACAGAGTGCTGATCACAGCGATCGCAGCAGTTTTGCTCGGTATTATGATGGTAATGCCGGCATTCGCTAAGACCACGACAGTAAAACCGAAGAGCATGTATATCAAGGCCGGCGTTCAGGACAGCACCATCATCAAGAAAGCAGCGAAGGTGAAAGCCGGTACGACTAAGGTAATGCTGCCGTCCAAGAAGGGTACATGCGTTTTGAAGTTTACCGCAACCAAGTCAAAAACATATACCTTTACGTTTTCCGGTTTGAAGCCGACATCTGACAGCAACATTTCACTTGGTTTCTTTTCATTCCTGACCAGAGTGACTCCGGGAGTGAATAAGCTGAAAATGGTACCGGCTAATACAAAGAACGGCTCGCAAACGATCGTGCAGTATGGCAGCAGTAATATGTATGCTGCGTATCCGACCAGCAATTATGGTAAGATCAAATTGAATAAGGGCGATACCGTATTTGTATATGTTGCAGCCTCCCATGGAAAGAGCATTAACTGCAAGATCAAATAAACAATGCCTATGGGGGTGTCAATGGGGACGGTTCTAAATGACAACCTTTGAAGGCAAATTATGAGGAAATGATATAAAAGCGACAGCTGCTTTGGAGATGATCCGGGGCAGCTGTCGTCTGTTTTTTCAGATGATGCGCAGGCAGTGTCCCGACATCACTGGATACCGCAAGGGATATTACATACGGTTATATTTGTCACGACGATTTACCCGTGGTATAATTTTCGTGTTTATGGACCGAGGTCAAAGGTTGTCAAAAAGAACCGTCCCTACTGACACCCTTACGATTGCGAAAAGGAAAGCGAGAGATCATTATGCCGAAGAAAGTGAAAGAATGCAGGAAGGTTCAGGATCTGCTGATGCAGGTCAAAGATGAGACGTACAGGGATTTTCAGGCCAAGCTTGTACCGAACATTGATAAAAAACGGATCCTCGGTGTCCGGACGCCGGAGATGAGAAAGATCGCCAAAGAGGTTTTTGCGTCTGACGACAGGGACGCATTTTTGAAGGATCTTCCGCATCGCTACTATGAGGAAAATCTGGTACATTTTTTCATCATTGCCATGATAAAGGATTTCGACGAATGCACTGCGGCGGTGGAGGCGTTCCTGCCCTACGTGGATTGCTGGCCGGTTTCGGATCAGGCCAGTCCGAAGTCTTTTAAGAAAAATCATGAAAAGCTGCTTCCTTATATCCAAAAATGGATCGCTTCGGATCATGTCTATACAGCGCGTTTCGGGATCCGTATGCTGATGAATGAATATCTCGGAGAGGATTTTCGTGAGGAATACCTTAAGTTAGCAGCGTCTAACAAAGGCGATGATTATTATCTGAAGATGATGGTGGCCTGGTATTTTGCAACTGCGCTGGCAAAGCAATATGATGCGAGCGTCAAATATATCGAAGAGAAAAAGCTCGATGAATGGGTGCACAAAAAAGCGATCCAGAAAGCGGTAGAAAGCTACCGTGTCAGCGATGAGCACAAGGAATACCTAAAGAGCCTGCGGTAATGCATCTGAACGGAATGGAATTATGAAGAATCGGACGGCCGGTGAATACTTAAAAGAGCGCTTTGGACAAAAAGTATACAGGATAGCACTTGACGGCGGTTTTACATGCCCGAACAGAGACGGAACGCTTGGAACGGGTGGCTGCATTTTTTGTTCCGGTTACGGCTCGGGGGATTTCGCCTGCGACAGAAATTTAAGCATCACGGAGCAGATCGAAAAAGGAAAAGAACTTGTACGCGGAAAAATGCCGGCAGGGCAGGGAAAATACATCGCATATTTTCAGGCCTTTACCGGGACCTATGCACCTGTGTGGCGGCTACGGGAAGTCTATGAAGAGGCGATCGCGCATCCGGATATCGAAGTGCTCAGCATAGCGACCAGGCCGGACTGTCTGCCGGATCAGGTGCTGGATCTTTTAACAGAGATGAATCACAAAAAGCCGGTCTGGGTGGAACTGGGACTGCAGACGATCCATGAAAAGACGGCGGAATATATCCGCAGGGGCTATCCGCTTTCCGTCTATGATGATGCTGTAAGAAAGCTTTCGGAGAGAGGCATCGAGGTGATCACGCATATCATTCTCGGACTGCCGGGGGAGACGAAGGAGGAAATGCTGCAGACAGCAGCCTATGTGGGACAGGGTCCGATAGCAGGCATCAAGATACAGCTTCTCCATGTGCTTGAGGGAACGGATCTGGCAGCGGAATACAAAAAGGGCAGTTTTGACTGCATGACAATGGAAGAGTATACAGACCTTGTCAGGGACTGCATCTCGCTTCTTCCGGAGCACGTGGTGATCCACAGGATGACCGGCGACGGAGCCAAGAAAGATCTGATCGCACCGCTTTGGAGCGGAGATAAAAAACGAGTGCTGAACATGCTGCGAAGTAAGTTGGAGATGCATTGATGCAGGATCATGATAAGTCCGGTATAAATTAGGAGACCGAAATGGAAGTTAAAACAATCCTGTTCCCGTCGAGTTTTTTCAGTGGGAAAAAAGTTGACGAAGATCTGCAAAACGAATATGATGCCGTGTT
>JAEEKC010000037.1 GCA_016282215.1 Lachnospiraceae bacterium | reverse complement strand
CCTGGCATTCCGCTCTTCCGCCTTCGTTTTCCACCTCATCAAAAGCCTGGTATTCCATCTGCACGATGGCATCCACCAGATCCTCTTTCGTATACGCGTCGTCTCCTGACAACTTCGACAGCGCATCCGAGGCCTTTTTGCTCCGTTCGTCGTTTTTTTCATCCAAAGCTCCGGAACCGCTTACCGCCTCGGCGGACTGACCGGCTTTCATTCCTTCCCCGGTGCTGGCCGAAAAAGCCACCAGCCTTCCGTACTGTGCCAGATACGGATCCGTTGCGCTCTGCGGGAGCAGCCCTTGCCTCTTCATCTCTTCTAAGAACATACCCGCCAGCTTCTCGATCAGATAGATCCGGTCTACGCCTTCTTCCTCTTTATGCACATCGGGATTATTCAAAAGCGCGGTCATGATATCTTCTGCCATGGGCAGGATCTCATGGTCTTCCATGCCCCGCAGCAGCCACTTGTCATGGGGCGCATAACACTTATTCAGCAGATAGCAAAGATGCATGGCGTGCTCTGTGGCCTTCACCACCATCAGCGTCGCCGCAGCCCGGTCTCCTCGCTTTAGCATCCTCGCATAATTATACTGCCCATATTGCGAAAACAGCGTCATATGCTGAGCGATCAGTTTTCTCCAGGGTTCCTCGGGATAGTAGCCAGCCAGATAGATCTGCATCTGCGTAAAAATCCCCTCGGGATCAGTGAAGATCATGCCGCTCGTCGCAGCCAGCAGAGCGCTCTCCGGGATTGCCAGCCACTCCTGCGTTGTTTCCGGCAGCTTATCTGTGCCGAGGATCCGCGCGAAAAAGCTGTCGATCACGCAGACGCCTGTCCGCCCGATGCCTTCTTTCGTATCGACTCTTTTATACCCGCGATATTCCTTTGGCAGCGCATCATAGGCTTTTTGCAGCTTATGTCCGATCTCCTGATAAGTTTCCTCTGTCACCCACATGCAAAAGCCCGGGCCGAAATCATGGTCGCAGCTTACTTCATCATCAAAACCCAGGCAATCGGAACCTTCGCCGCAAAGTCCCACGGCGATCCGTCCCAGATACTCTCCGAAATTGTCAAAGAGCATCTTCTTTCCGTAGGTCTCATAGTAACCCTCTGCTAACTCCAGTCCGGATATATGTTCATCATCTTTTGCATCACCATCGACTGATACATCCGATGCCACGCTGCAGCCTCTTCCATTCCAGCTTTCGGCATCCTCCGGCAGCACACTTTGTGACAGACTCTCTGTCGCATCTCCCCGTTCGTCCGCATCATCTCCGGCCTGCTCAGCCGCAGTCTTCTTCTCCATAAGCCTCTGGGCATGCCCGATCTTTTCCACGATCCTGTCGTAAGCTTCCGTCTCACCAACGGTCGCCCTGACCATCTCCTTCGCATCTTTCAGATACCGCAGAGCATCACGATACTGTCCCAGGAGAACAGCCGCATCCGCATAAGCCGTCAGTGCGGCGGCCATATGCTGATCCTTGACCTGCTCATGGATAAAGCCTTCGATCGCCTCTTCCGCATGCGCCTGCGCATCCAGCGCGATGTCATAAGCTCTCGAATCCGTCGGCTTTTCAATGACCAGTCCGAAACGCTCCTCTTCCTCCATGGCCAGCTGCGCCAGTTTGCAAAGCGTCGAAGCCAGATTGGCATGGGTCACATACACTTCAAACTCTTTTCCCGGCGTGCTTTCTGCCAGTACAAGTGCCTTTTGCAGACACTCAATGGCACGCTCATAATCACCCATCTCCTGCAGCAGAAGGCTTAGGTTGTTATACAGACTCGCATAATAAAAATCATTCGGTTTCAGATGCCGGTCATAGATGGGAAAGACTTCCATGTAAAAACGATAAGCCTCTTCAAGACGCCCTGCTGCGCGCAGCGCATTCGCCACATTCAACAGCGTCGTCGCATAAGGAACACTTCCTTCGAGTCCCATCCGCTGCATCAGATCGATCACCTGGGAACTGTAGCCGACAGACTTTTCTTTCTGCCCTGTCTCCCTGCAATAACCGATCATCTCATTGAGCAGCATGACAAGCGCATTGTAATCCTGCTGAGCCTGTGCCTCCTTCATCATGTCTATGAGAAAATCTTCAGCCTGTGCGTTTTTTCCACTTGCAAACATCTCATCCAATGTTGCATATACCCTGTTCATATCCATAGCAAATACCTCTAGAAATGACTGTTACCTCATGTGCACAACAGACCGCCCTGCCGCAATCCTTTGCAGCCAGCCGGTCTGTTACAATCCATTGTCTTTGAATCATGATTTGATCAGAACCACCGCATTTTCCTGGCCATGGCGATGAATTCCGCATTGTTTTTCGTTTTGGAAAACAGGTCGATCACCTGATTGACCGCTTCTTCCGGCTTCAGCCCGTTCAGCGCCTTGCGGATAATAGATATGGTATCAAGCTCTTCCGGTGTCAGAAGCAAATCTTCGCGTCTGGTACTGGAACGCGGGATATCGATAGCCGGGAAGATACGCTTTTCGGATAATTTCCGGTCCAAAACCATTTCCATGTTGCCGGTACCCTTGAACTCCTCGTAAACCACATCATCCATCTTGGATCCCGTTTCGATCAGCGCTGTTGCCAGGATGGTCAGGGAACCGCCCTCACGCATTTTTCTTGCCGCTCCGAAGAAACGCTTCGGCATATGGAGCGCCGCCGGATCAAGACCGCCGGAAAGCGTTCTTCCTGAAGGCGGAACTGTCAGGTTATAGGCCCTTGTCAGTCTGGTAATGGAGTCCAGCAGGATGCAGACATCTTTCTTCAGCTCCACCAGTCTCTTGGCACGCTCGATCACCATCTCGGATACTCTCTTATGGTGCTCAGGCAGTTCATCAAAGGTGGAATAGATCACCTCAACATCCGGTCCCTCGATCGCTTCCTTAATATCCGTTACTTCCTCGGGGCGTTCATCGATCAGCAGAATGATCAGATGCACTTCCGGATTGTTCTCTTTCACGGATTTTGCCACTTCCTTCAACAGTGTGGTCTTACCTGCTTTCGGCGGCGATACGATCATACCTCTCTGCCCCTTGCCCACCGGGCACATCAGATCCATGATCCGCATGGCCACGGAAGAACGCCTGGTCTCAAGCTGCAGCCTTTCCTCCGGAAAGATGGGCGTTAAGTCTTCAAAATTCTTTCGCATTGCGATGATCTCAGGCGATAGGCCGTTGATCTTTTTGATATATAAAAGCGCGGCGAATTTCTCACCCTGTGTCCTTGTACGGATGGCCCCCTCTAAGATATCTCCGGTCTTCATGCCGAATTTTCTGATCTGCGCCGGCGCAACATAGATATCCCGGTCACCCGGCAGATAGTTTTCGCAGCGGATAAAACCGAAACCGTCCGGCATGATCTCAAGGATTCCGTTCGCCGTCTCGCCACTGTCAAGGTCCGGCGAATACTGCTGGGAAAGCTTATCTTTTTCACCGCTCTCCCTTGGCGGAACGATGGATTTTACCACCGGCGGATTGCCCGCCTGTGTCTCCTCCTGATCTTTTTTCAGCATTGCCTCGATCAGGTCTGCCTTCTTTAAACCCGTTACCTTGATCCCGCGGCCTTTTGCAAGGTCTTTCAAAGTCGGAAGCGGTAAGGTTTCATACTTTTCTCGCATATCACCCATTTAGATTCTCCTTTATTTCATCATAACAAGTCAACACATGTTAGTAATGCTCTAAACATCCAATTTCATTTACTGATCGGGAATTCATTTTGAAACAGCCTGCTGATCTTCAGGCCCTGTCGATTGATTCGCAGATCCCCCAAAATACGGGAGGTTTTCTTTACAAGTAACTATATATCAACTCATCAAAATATACAAGTATTTTTTCAAAGTTTCTCCGCTGCTTCCATGATCCGCTGCGTCGCGTATCCATCGCATCCGTCCATGAACTGAGCGCGAAATCCCGCAAGCCTGTCTTTGATCTTGCCGGGCACTGTTTCCCCGCCTGCAACGGCAAGGACAGCCTCCGCCAGCTGCTGCGTATCTAAGCAGACCGGTCCCACATCCAGATCCTCGATGGTATGGTAAAAGCCTCTCTCCTCCGCATAGCGGTCACGGTCCGGCACATAGAAAATGATCGGTTTATCCAGCAGGGAATATTCATGGATCAGCGACGAATAATCCGTTACGCAGACGTCCGAGAAGACCATCCACTCCGTCGTCGTCCCCATCTTCGATACATCCACGCAAAAATCCTCCATCCCCTTCGGGACAGACAGTTTCCCTGCCACAGCAGGATGCGCTCTGTATAAGAGCATCCAGTCATCCCCCAGCTTTTCTTTCAGCTGCGTAAGATCCGGCATCGGCGCTGCCATAGCCCTTCCCACATTTCCGCGGAAAGTCGGCGCATACAGGATGGTTTTCTTATTCCCCGCCTGCGGCACCAGTCGCTGCGCATTTTCCTTTGCTTTTTGCAAAAATGCCCGGTCAAAGAAAACGTCCGTCCGGCTGATACCGAGCGCTTTGACGATCCCGCTCTTTTGATTCATCGCATCTTCGTAGCAGGGCACGACCTTTTTACCGGATACCGTAACGAGCTTGTAAGGGCCGTAATACTCACCCTTCATCCGGCCCGGCAGGCCATGGCCAAAACGCTTGAATGCGCCGCAGGCATGCCAGCACTGGATCACCGCCGTCTGCTTTCTGATGGGCAGTCCGGCCAGTACGTCGCAGCTTTCATCCACATACACAAGCCTTGCGTCCGCCAGGGCCTTCGCCATGGACAGGCAGCGTTTCATATAACCCCCAAATCCGCCTTCGGCCGTATGCAGGCAAAAAAGTTCCGTGATATAATAACCGGCTTCATCATAGTTTTGTTTCAGAAGTTCCAGATTCTCAGACAGCCCGTCATACCGGATCTCCAAAAAGAGCACCTTGGCCTGCACGCGCCGGCGCAGACACCAGAACCGGTATACAAGAGGCATCACAATATGCAAGAAAAACGCTTTTCCGACTTCCTTCATAGAATTCCTTTTGTTTGCTACTGCTAACTTTTTCTCTGTTGTCAGTTCCTGCTCAATATATACTCTGCAATCCGCTCCGTTGCCTTCCCGTCGCAGGCTGCAAGCCAGGATTCATAAAATGCCGCAGCCGCATTTGCGCCATAAGATGCATCGGTTTCCAGGACCGCACTTTTCAGTTCCTCATCACGCTGCACGATCATGGCAGGAATCTCTTCCGGCTTCATATAACTGCCCCGCTTTGCAAAAAACGAATCCATATCCGGCGCAAAGATCAGCAGTTTCTTTTTTAAGATCACTGCGTCATAGAGGATCGACGAATAATCCGTCACCACCAGATCTGCCGATGGCAGGATCTGTGAAGATGTCATTTTCTGCTTATATGCAGCATAATCCGCATAAGTCAAAAGGTGCGGATGAAGGCTGATGATCACGAACCATTCATCTCCCAGGACTTCGCCGAGCTTTTTGACACTGTCCAGTCCATCAAGCGAGGGCACACCGGCGTTTCCGCGGAAGGTCGGCACCCAGAGCAGCACCTTTTTCCCTGCCGCTTCGGGGTACATCTGTACAAAAAGCTCCCTGTCCTTTAGCAGGGCCGCCTCATCAAACCACCTGTCCATGCGGGACACTCCGATCGGGCGCACCACGCCGGCCTCCTGTCTCATGGCACTGGTAAATGGTGCCACAGCCCGCTGACCGGATACCGTGACCAGATCATAATTGGCAAAGACATTGCTTTTATAAAACGAGGGGATATCATCCTTTGTATCATAACCGAATTTCTTATAGGCACCGGGGCCGTGCCAGAGCTGCACGACCTTCGTTTCTTTTCTTTTTTTGCAGGCGGAAACCGGCAGAAAGTTATCGCAGAGGACAACGCAGCCGGCCTTGGCATACAGTTTCATAAAGCGGATGGAAGTCTTTAACTGCTCACCGGAAGAAAGCTTTCCGAAATCCCGGAAAAATGTGGTGATGTGCACACTCCCGCCGGTGTTTTCTTCCCTCTCTTTCAGATACGTATACAGATCCGTCATGCTGTCCGGGAGACCGTCATGATGCGCATCCGCAAATACCACCAGCGAACCGTCTGCGTCTTTGGACGAAGCGAAAAAATACACGACCGGCAATATGATATTTTGAATCAATAACTTCGCCATCTGACGAAAGAAGAACTTTATCTGTAGCATGATCGATCCGCCTGTGTTTTGCGCTGATTATTTGAAATAGTACTTGCGAACGCCGTTCCACATATAAGAAAAATTCAGGATCAGCGACCTTATAGGTCCGTAGCCGCAATATCTGTAGACCTTGTAGTTCATGGCTGCGGAATGCAGCTTGCTGCCGGATTTTGACTGATCGCTCATCCGGTATTTCAGATAGGGTTTGTCAATCCCAAGAGCCGGACCGTAGGCCTTGATCATGTTGATCCAGGAAATATAATCTTCATGACTGTCATCATGCTGCATGGGAAAAGCCAGCATGGCCGAGCGTGTCACCATAACACCCGAACAGTTTAAGTAATTGGAACGAAGGATCAGCTTTTCATCGATCGTTTCCGGGATCCTGATGACCTTTCCCATACTGCTCCCATCGGGTTTCATCAGCTCTCTTCCTGTCGAAGAAAGGATCGCTCCGCTTTCTTCCATCAGCTTAAGCTGCTCCTCTAATTTTCCTTCCGCCCACCAGTCGTCCGCATCCAGAAAAGCAATATACTTTGTGCCGGCTTCCTCAACGCCCCGCATGCGGGTTTTGGCTACGCCCATATTGCGCTCATTTTTCAAAAAATGGAAATTCGGCAGATCCAGATAGGCGCCAAGAACGCTCTGCGGATCATCAGAGGAACCGTCATCGATCAGGTACAGCTGCACAGGAATCTTTTGCGCAAAGACAGACTCCACGGCCTGCGCCAGAGTACGGGACGCGTTATAGACCGGCATCACAACAGAAACCAGTGGTTTTTCATCACGATCCATATTGCGTTCATTCATCCCATAACGATTCTGATCCAAATTCATAAACTCCATTTACTGACTGATACTGAAAAAGACCGAAGGAAAAAGCTTACGCCTTTTCATCCGGTCTGTATTTTCATATCGTTCTTTACACGAAATACTCTCAATCCTTACCCGATCTCTGCAGAAAATCAGGGATCTTGAGAGAACCTGAATCCACGCTGCCCTTAAACTCGCGCTTCGGAGCTGCGCTCTGTCCGCTCGGAATGTTGCGGATCGCTGCCGCAGGGATCGCTCCCGTTCCCACATTCCCGCTCTTGGAACTTACCTTGGGAAGCTGGGAAGTCTGACCGATCACGGAAGGACTGATAGGCTTCGGTGCGGGCGCAGCGGCTGCAGGATTCAGTGTCATTTTTCCTGCCTTGATCCTGTCGGATACGCTTCTTCCGATGTCTTTCTTGGACTCGTCAATACCGGTCGCTACAACGCTGATGACACACATATCCTTCATCTCTTCGTCGTACTTCATACCGTAGAAGACTGAGATATCCTCGCCAACAAGATCCTGGATATAGGTTGCCGCGTCATAGGTATCCATGAGTGAGATCTCACCGGTGATGCAAAGGATGATATCCGTAGCACCGGAAATGGTGGTCTCAAGAAGCGGCGAATCAACTGCCATCTTAACAGCATCCATAGCCTTCTCATCGCCGGTACCGGTACCGATACCCACATGAGCAACGCCGTGGTCACGCATGGCTGTCTGAACATCAGCAAAATCAAGGTTGATATCGGACGGCGTATTGATCAGGTCCGTGATACCCTGTACACACTGCTGCAGAACCTCATCTGCTTTCTTGAGTGCGTCAGGCAGCGGCGTGCGCCTGTCAACGATATCGAGCAATTTATCATTCGGGATCACGATCAGTGAATCCACATTCGCCCGCAGATTCTCAATGCCCTTCATTGCATTGTTCATACGGGTTCTCGCTTCGAACTTAAACGGTTTGGTAACGACTCCGACAGTCAAAATGCCGGCGTCCTTTGCAAGCTTTGCAATGATCGGTGCAGCACCGGTTCCGGTTCCGCCACCCATGCCGCAGGTGACAAATACCATATCCGCACCTTTGAGCATTGCTGAGATCTCTTCCATACTCTCCTCAGCAGCTTTTTCGCCAACTTCGGGTCTTGCGCCCGCGCCGAGTCCCTTGGTAAGCTTTTCTCCGATCTGCAGATGTTTCGGCGCCTTACAGAGCTGCAATGCCTGCGAGTCAGTATTGACTCCCACAAACTCAACGCCCATTACCTGCTCATCGATCATACGATTTACTGCGTTATTTCCTGCTCCGCCGACACCGACAACGATGATCCGCGCGGCCAGATCGGAATTATTTGATTTTATCTCAAGCAAGACCGTATCCTCCTATGAACCCACTCTTTTTTAAACCCACACATCTCATAATACGATTATTTTTTCAAATAATCAACCTATTTTTTCTATAATTTCATATTTTCGTAATATGCAGGCAGAGATCAGGCGTTTTTGACTATCACGGTCAAACTGCTGCTTGCCGGATCAGTCAATGACGCTGATCTCAATGATTCCGTCATCATTTACGGTTGCGGAAGCATTGCCGGTATCTGTCTGAGCGCTCCCTGCGCCTCCCGTTGCTGCGCCGGTATCGGACGCTGCCGTATTTGTCGCATTACCGGTATTCGTGGTATTCGAATCACCTGTTCCCGCTTGATCTGCAGTTGTACTTGCGTTCGTTCCCCCTGCGTTCCCGGAACCTGCAGCTGTACCCTCACCGCCCGCGCTCGCGTTTGTCCCGCTTGTATCGTTACCGGCTGCTGTATTCGAATTTTTCTTAGATGAATTTTCCGTCGTCGTTTCTGTGTTTGACGTACTCGTGGTTGCCGTATTCGAAGCTCCGGACGAACTCTCACTGTTTGTACCCGCGCCCGATCCTGCAGAGTCGGAAGGAGCCGGACTCTCGCCGCCTGCACCGGAATCCTGAGAACCTGACGAACCTGCTGCGGTGTCATTGTCTGCATTTGAATCTGCAGGGTCCGTGGATCCTTCATCATCGCCCTCTCCTATGGCGCCTTCCTGCGCCGCGGCTTCCTCGGCGGCTTTTTTTGCCACCGCATTGATATCATCCGGGACAAATGTTACCTTCGTAGTCTCCGGCGTATAGCTTTCCATATGCAAGATACCGCTCATGCCTCCGAGATTCGGCAGGATCTCGATCAGCTCCATGACCTTTTCATCGATATAATCTTCGCCGCCCATGGTCACGCGAACCTGGTCAAAATACAGTGTCACTTCGCCGATGGTCGAAAAATAGATCTGGTCTGCTTTCAGTTCGTATTTGTCAAGAAGCTGTGTCACCTTCAGGATTTCCGAGAATATGTCTTCATTATCCACCGGCAGCTGTTCAAAGAGAACCACATGATCAAAAGACAGTCCCTTGATCTGCGGCACCCCTTCCGTCAGCTTCGATGATGATTCGACAACGATGCCGTCCTTGTCAAAATACATATATTTGCCAAGGTATTCAAAACAGCCGGCCAGCGCTTTTTCATAGACCGTCACCTGGATCTTGTGATGGCTTAAGATCTCCACATCCATAGTCTCTACAAAAGGGATGTCCGGCATCTGCCTGTTACGGTACCACAGTTTCAGATAGAGGGAATTATTCCTGATCCCACCCGGAAGCACCATATCCGCTACTTCCTGACTGGTATAATGGATATTTCCTTCGACTGCCATTTCCGTTACTTTATATTCCGTCGTGACATACCAAAAAGCCCCTGCCAAAATGATAAGCAGGAGCGCTGCAATGATCAGGATGAACTTGATGCGGCTAAGCCCTCCTGCTTTCATATACGACAGCCTCTTTTGTCTTGATATTCTTTGAAACGTTCAGAACGATGCCGACCTCAGCCAAAAGGAACAGCACACTCGTTCCGCCGTAACTGATGAATGGCAGCGTCACGCCCGTATTCGGCATACTGTTTGTTACCACGGCGATATTCATCATGACCTGCAGGGCAAAATGCCCCATGACCCCGGAGACCAGCAAGGCCCCAAAGGTATCCGGCGCATTGCTCGCTATGACCATACACCGGTAGATCAGCAGCAGGAAAAGCGCAATCACGCACAGACCGCCGAACACACCCAGCTCTTCGCAGATGATGCAGAATACCATATCATTCTGCGCTTCCGGCAGTTTCATTTTCTGCACGCTCTCTCCGAGTCCTTTTCCGAAAACACCGCCGGATCCGATGGCATACATTCCCTGCAGTGTCTGAAAACTCGTATCCGACGCATAATCATCCGGATGCAGCCAGGCAACGACACGGTTTTTACGAAAGTCACCGGTCCCCTCGGCTGACTGGGCCTTATGCAAGGACAGGAAAACATAAAATACCAAACCGATCGCCACAATGATCGCAAGAACTCCATAACGAAGATACTTTGGATCGGCCATAAAAAACATCACCGTAGCGATACCGACAAGGATAATGGCAGAACTGGCATTTCTTGTGATGAAAAAGATCATTGCCGTAGGAATCGCAAGAATAATGCCCGCCCACAGGATCGCTTTGTTGTCTTTGATCTTTGTCCCGATAGCTGAAATAAAAGCGGCAAGGACCATGATCAGCGCCACCTTGACGATCTCCACAGGCTGCAGTGAAATGCCGCCGAGATCGAGCCAGCGTCTCGCGCCGTTATATGTCCTGCCAAGCGGCGTTACGATCAGAAGCACCATAAAAAGCGAGAAGATATACGCTATGATGGACACCTTCTGCCACAGATGATAATCAACCAGGATTGCAAACGCAAATACGCCAAGCCCGAGCGCCGTTGCCTTCATCTGGTTTTTCAGATAATATGCGCCGTCTCCGAATTTGATATTTGCTTCATAGGAGCTGACCGAATACAGAACGATCAGTCCGAACAACAGCAAAAACAACACAACAAAGAGCAGCGTGTAATCAAAAAAATTCTCCTGCTTTATTTTTCTGTTTCTGTTCTTTCTTTCCACTGACAATATCTCCTCCGGCTTTTTG
>JAEEKC010000230.1 GCA_016282215.1 Lachnospiraceae bacterium | reverse complement strand
TCAGACCTTCTTTGACCTGTTCTTCTTTTAATGATTTGTCATTTTCAAGATACTCATATTTCTTCCCGATTGCCAAAAGCTTATCAGCAAAACCCTTGCCTTCCTGAAAGTCCGCTTTTCCCATTTCCTTTGCAAAATCAATCTTTTGAAGTTCCTTTTTAAACTCCTCGTTCTTTTTGATGATATCCGCATACTTATTGGGTGCAAGGATAAACTCTTTTCCTTTTACAAATCCTTTTTCGGGCAGCCCCGCTTCAGAGACAACATCAATGCTGATATTCTTTTCTTCGAGCGTATTAAACATCTCCACGAATTTGCCGATCGCTCCGTTTACGGTTTCATAAATATCTGCTGATACCTGCAGCCTATCCTTTCCGGCATCGGTAAACGGCTGGAAAAACCTTCCCTTTCGACCCGCATAATACTTTGCCGAGGCTTGCTGAAGGCTTACTAAATCACTCATCTCAAGTTCATCTTTTTGGGCTTTTTCAATTACCCCCTTCAGCTTCCATACCATATCATCATTCAAACCGGCACGATACTTGTTATTGTTCAGATCCAGCATCTGGTCCCGTAAATTTTCAAATTTCTTTAAGGTACTGTCATTCAGTTTTATCTTTTGATCATTGTACCACGCATTTCGAAGGGAATCCCGGTCTTTGTCCGCAGCTGTTCTGCGAGTCAGTTCCTGTCTCTTGTTCTGCTTATAGCGCTCATAGAAACTGCCTATTTCTCCGCCTTCCCTGACAGTCTTTTGGAACGATTCATCGGAAAGGATCTTCAGACGCATCGAATCTATCTTCTTATTCGCCGCGTTCAGATCGTCTTTCCTCAGCCCTTCCGTCTTGACCTTTTCGAGTATGCCTCCGTTTTTCGCTGAAGGTCTGGTAAGCAAGGTTTCACCTATGATCATATCAGCCAGCTCTCCGCCGGAATATTCACTGACCTGTTTATGTGTATCTTCAGCCTTCGGAAGATAATAATCCTTCACATAATTCTTAACAGAATCTTTATCAGCCGGCAGCACGATCAATCTCTCAAAGAAGAAGGGTTCCCTTTCTTCCTTCATATCTTTCTCGATGAATCTGTCCGTCAGGAACGGATCCGGACCGGGCGCCTGGATGGGCGCAGCCACAGGAACAACCTCGGGGACAACCTCAGGCTCTTTATTAGGAACAGGATTCGGATTCACGACAAAACCCGCCCCCTGCTTTTCTTCAACTTTTATTTCTTCCTTTATTTCTTCCTCTTTCTCTTTCTCATCCTCTTCCTTTTTGATGAAGTTATCCTGTTCATAATCACCGAGCAGATCATTGAGATTCGGCTCGTTCATATCTAAGAGCTCTTCACCATTATTGATGGACATATAACTTTGATTAAGATCTATGCCTTCATATTCTTCATCCTGATCATCAATGTCAGCCTGTTTATTATCCTGTTTACCTTTTAAGGCAGCAGTTCGTTTTTCAACAATTTCACCGACTGCCTGTGCCGCGCTGACATGCTCCTTTACCACCCGGTCTATCGCTGTTTTCTGATCCGCGACGGCCTGCTTCATGGCCTCATTTTCCATGGCGCCGCCCTTGTAACTTGTATTGACATCCAGCGAATGAGCAGGAAACGCGATATCATTCATCATATGACTGTTCAGAAGGATAAAGGCGTCATCGCCGTTATCGACATTTTTCGCAATCTGCTTCACGATACTGAGGACCTGTTCATTTTGGGCATCCTCTTGAAACTGTTTCTTTTCTTCTTCGTTTGTGGCCAATTTCTCGCCTTTATCGACCAGAAACTGTTTAAGATAATATTCTTTTGAAATACTATCCCACTTCCCCCAGTCTTCTATGATCCTCTTTGCTTCAATCCGCAAATCCTCTTCCATGTATTCTTCGCTCATAATGAGATCTACTTCTGTAAAGTTCATATACTTTTTCGGCATGGTATTTTCTCCTTTTCGTTTAAGCTCCTTCAAGTTCCTGTAACTGACCGGTATGGCATTTGCGCACTTCATTACACGGCATCCGGACTTTTCTTACATTTTCTCTCTATAGTTAATACACCCATTTGACCATATCGGTTGCAAAAAGGCACCGTTCTTGAAAACAACTCCCGCAAATCTTATAACGTCTCCGATCCTTTACTGCGCTGATTTGCTTTCGTTTTTGTCTTGTCGGCATACATTTTCAGATCTGCCCTTCGGTAAACATCCTGCACGTAGCGAAGCCTTGCATCCTTGCCAGCTGTTTTCAGGCTCCCCATTCTTTCATCATCCGAAACCGCATAGCCAACGGCATAGGAAATCGGGATGCTTGACAACTTAACGACTAATGCCGTAGTAGTCATCAATGGCCATCAGCCAGACAGCAAGATACTCATCCTTGAACAGATCGGATACATATTCTGTAGCCCCGTCATTCATGTAGATCGTACGCTTTTCATAATTGATAACCCAGATATCCTCACGCCCCGATGTCTTGATGGTATACTTGTAATCCGCAGCATTGTTTGCATCTATGCAGCAGTCTTTGATGGATACATCCAGATTGTGGAAATTATTGGCTATGGCGAGCGCCATCATCATATATTTTTCAATCGAGTCCTGATCAGGAACCAGTTCCTTATCTACGAGCATAGTGGAAAGAAGCCCATAGCAGAGTTCCCGGTTGATAGTACGTCCTTCCTCAAGGACTTTGGAATCTACATAATCCAGAAACCCTCCAAGATCTTTATCCTCCAATAATACGGTGGAAGCATTTAATTGTCCGTTGGGGATCACGGTGATATCATTACCGTTTATATATGTATCAGCATAACCATAGGGAGTGTAGTCCCCAGCCGGAATGGCTTCATCCGATGTATCTGAAGTTTCTGAAGAAGTGTCCGTATCCACCGTGGCTGAAGATGATTCTTCTGCAGCAGACAGCTCTGAAGTATCTGCAGCATCAGTGCCTACATCGGCAGAAGCATCCTTGGTCAGATCCAAATCCTGAATGGCCTGGACGGATTCATTCAACTTATCTAAATTGATATCAGCATTGACGGATCCGCTTTCGGAAGTGTCCGTCGGATCTGCTTCGGACGCACTCTCACTTGTCGGCTGAGGATCGGCTGCACTGCCGGAGCATGCAGTCAACATCATGGTCATACTGACAGCCGCCACTGTGATCGTAGAGATTTTTTTAAATTGCATTTTTTTGATTCCTTTCTTTAATTAATCATTTATTTTTCGACTCTGAATTTTTATATCGGCATGATCAGCGCCGAATAACAAAATCTTTTCCCTGACAACAGCTTTCATTGCTTCGATCTCATAAGGGATTAGGCCCATCATGGTCTTTGCCCCCTCTTTGAGTCCCTGCTCTGCGCCGGCTTTTCCTGCCTTGTCGAGATCCGTAAAAATATTCACCTTACAGATCCCCTTTTCTACCGCGGTCCGAAAATCTCCGTCCGCCAGACCGCTGCCGCCGTGAAGCACCAGCGGAATCCCGGTCTTTCCGGCGATTGTTTCGATCCTTTCAAAATCCAGCTTTGGCGGAAACCGGTAATCTCCATGTGCATTTCCAACCGCCACCGCCAATGCATCGATCCCCGTACGACGGACATAATCCATCGCGATCTTTGGATCGGTGTAATAATCGCTGGGTTTTTCCAGCCTGCCTGCCCCTTCGTTGTCTCCTACGTGCCCCAGTTCACCTTCTACAGTCGCTCCCATCGCATGACAGATTGTTACCATCTCAGCCACGTTTTTTACATTGGTCTCATATTCCGACGTGGAGCAGTCATACATAACGGAAGAAAAGCCCAGTTTCAATGCCTCCATGCACTTTTCAAAGGTCAGTCCGTGATCGTAATGAACGCACACCGGCACTGAAGCGCGCCGTGCCATGGGGATCAGATAATCCGCCACATTTTCCAGCGACATCGCCGGAAGAAGCACCTCTGCGGTACCCACCATCACCGGAGAATGCAGCTCTTCCGCTGTCTCTATGATGGCCCGCGCCATCTCCACGTTGACTGCATTAAAAAAACCTACTCCGTACTTTCCTTCCTTTGCCGGAAGGAGAATTTCATTCATATTGACCAGCATGACTTTATTTTCTCCTTACAGTTTTCTTCTTACACTGTTTCCCATCCTGATTCTATCTTTTCCGTCAGCTCTTCAATGGTCTTCAGTCCGCTGAGTGCATCATAGGCCGTGACACAGCACGCGCCCTGGGCAGCGGCAAAAGCGGCACACGCTGCAGGATCACTGCCGCGAAGCAGACCTGTTAAGAATGCAGCGATACTGGTGTCTCCCGCTCCTGTCCCCGACCTTACAATATCAGCTTTGAAGCAGGGCTGCAACCCTTCCTGATCCGCCCACCGGGCCACATCCAGATTCAGCCTGCTACCCACCGTCTTCATGACCTCGCCCCCGGCTGTTTTATAAAGCATACCGCTGGTTCCGCATTTGATCAGTACTGCCCGGCATCCCATTTTGATCAGCTGATCTGCCAGCGGCATTGCTTCAGCCTGAAGATCCAGACCCTTGGTCATATCGCCGCCCCTGTTCAGGCGATGATACTGTTCCCGGTTCAGCATAAAACACAGTTCCTCAAAGGAAGGGACAAAAAAATCCACGTAGGGCAATACCCTTTGCAGGATTATTCTCCAATTGATTTTTCCCGCTTCGGAATTTGGATCGATCGCAGCAAAATCAAGACTTGTAGCGATGCCATGCTCTTTCATTCTGCAAAACATGGCTTCCATTTCCTGTCCATCCTCCGCATACATCCGTTTCATAAGCGGAGGATAACCGAAGTGGAACAACACCGCATCTTCCAAAGCCTTTTCCGGAATATCACTGCCTGTAAAGCTGTCATTGGCTCCGGAATCATGAAGAAAGACTCTATCCTGTCCTGGAATGGCAAGCACCACGGAATAAGAAGTTGCACAGCCGCCGTCCTCGATAAGTCCCCCGGCACCATATGAAGAAACTATGCTCTTTACCATTTCACCGAACGCATCTTTGCCGATCTTACCAAGCAGCGTAACATCGTTGCCCATTTTTTTCAGCGCAAGGCCAGTATTGGCAACGCTGCCGCCGGTATGCACATCTGCCCCTGCCATCCGTACAAGCTTTCCCGGCTGAAGCAGATCTTCTGTTGTCTGACCTCTTACAGTTTCCGGAAACACCGGGGTAATATCCAGACAGATATGTCCCGCCGCTATGATTTTCCCCATTCAGGTCAGTCCCCCTTTCTTTTCAGCTTCCTTCTCTTCTTCCTCTTCTATTTTAACCTCTGATCCTTTTTCTTCTTTTTTCTCTTCTTTCTTATCCTCGTTTACCTCAACTTTTTCATCCTTTTTGAATTCTCATATTCTATAAAATCAAATCCAAATATATCTCTGAATATGTCCGTCTTCTCCTTGCCTATACCTTCTTCACATACACTTTGGACAGTTCTCCGTTCATATTCATCATCTCTGCTTTAAACTCGCATCCATGTTTCTCATAGAGTCCAATTTGATCTGTCGAAATATAAACGCCTGATGCACCGTCTTTTACAGCAAGCCTTTCTATCTCTTCCATAAGCATTCCTATGTAATGATGACCCCTATACTCCGGAAAAGTATAGACAAATCCCATCCACGGGGTAAGCTCTGTGGGCTGGATTTCATCTTTTTCAGCATAAGTACAAAACGAAATCAGTTCATCTCCATCTGTGAGCAGCAGAACCTTTGACTTTTTTCCTGCCATATCAAAATACGTTCCGTTTTTAAGCAGCTCATACAGGAATCCCGCCGCACGCCAATCGCTCTTCCTGATTTCATTAAGCCAGTATTCTTTTTTGCTGCTGTCAAAATAATCAATTATTCTCATAGTGTATGCACCTTCATGTATTACCCCCGCTTTTCACAATCAAGCTTATCAAGTGTATCTGATAGTATTTCCTTTCGGAGTGCCGTAAGCCATTCTGAAAACTCCACCGTATCGAATGCATATGTCTTGTTTAATTCATATTCATTTTCTGACCAGGTGGACAACGGTGACTCATTATGCTGAATCAGTGCTTCCAGTTTATCAAGCGCCTTATATATCCGTGATTCTTTTGTTTCCTGAGCGTTCATTTCTTCGTACAACGCTTTCAGATCCGCTGCGATCTCCGCAGGTAAAGACGCCACCCATTGATCCAAGAGATTATCCTCCGTTTGCCGATCAGAATCTGTTTTCATAAACGTCGGAACATCCCCGGTAAAGCACTCTCCCAGATCATGGATCAAACACATGGCTACTACTTTATCCATGTCAACATCAGAAAATTCATGTTTCAGCAAAAGTGCCATCAGGCTGATCCGCCAGCTGTGTTCCGCTACACTTTCGGTCCTTCCCTTTGTTGTTGTGCAGTGCCTGGGTGTATCCTTTAGACGTTCCGCCACATGAAGTATTTCCAGATATTCTTTCGGATTCATAAGTTCTCCTTATTTGAGCATTCCTGTTTGAGCGTATTAATCCCTTCGTATCTATATCCGGTAAACAGCAGGGAGACAGCGGGCATGATCATAACCATGCAAACCGGCTGTCAATGGGTATAACCGTTTCTCTGATTCGTCCTGATGATCATATTGCACCTTGCCCAATGTTCATCCTTG
>JAEEKC010000229.1 GCA_016282215.1 Lachnospiraceae bacterium | reverse complement strand
TTTGCCATGTGCTTTCCGGATGTTTATGAAATCGGCATGTCACATCTCGGGATCCAGATCCTGTATGAGATGTTTAACCGCATGGAAGATGTCTGGTGCGAACGTGTTTACAGTCCCTGGACGGATTTAGATGCGATTCTGCGCAAAGAAAAGATCCCGCTGTTTGCCTTAGAATCCCAGGAACCGGTGAAGGACTTTGATTTCCTCGGAATAACCCTGCAATATGAAATGTGCTATACGAATGTCCTGCAGGTGCTTGACCTGTCGGGCATTCCTTTGCTTTCAAAAGACAGGGGCTGCGATGACCCGGTCGTGATCGGCGGCGGACCTTGTACCTATAATCCGGAACCGATCGCGGATTTTTTTGACCTGTTCTATATCGGAGAAGGCGAGACGCAGTATGCGGCGCTGCTTTCCTTGTATAGGAAGTACCGCTTTGCGCCGGTTTCCCAAAATGGACAAGTGGCCGGAAACGAAGAATCGGATTTGAAAAATCCGGTAACAGAGGTACATGCAGAAGATATATGGAAACTGCAAAAAAGTAAAGGGGATTTAGGACCGGCTTTCACGAAACTAAGAAGAAAAGACACCTGGGACCGTGTCGGTTTCCTGCGTGAAGCGGCAAAGCTTCCCGGCGTTTACTGTCCGTCCATGTACGACGTGACCTATCACGAGGATGGGACGATCAAAGCTTACAGGCCGGTCTATGAAGATATTCCGCAAACCGTCAAAAAGGAAGTGGTCATGGACCTTTCGGATACCGTATATCCGACGGCACCGGTGGTGCCTTTTATCCGTGTTACCCAGGACCGTATGGTACTCGAGATCATGCGCGGCTGCATCCGAGGCTGCCGCTTTTGCCAGGCAGGGCAGCTCTATAAGCCACTGCGTGAGCGCAGCGTGGAGGTCCTGAAAGAATACGCAACGGAGCTGATGAAAAACACAGGACATGAGGAAATGTCCTTAAGTTCCTTGAGCTCTAGCGATTTCAGTGCTTTGCCTGAGCTTTTGGACTATCTGATGGAAGAATGCGGGAAACAAAAGGTCAATATTGCATTGCCGTCGCTTCGGATCGACGCTTTTTCCCTGGATGTCATGAATAAAGTGCAGGATGTCAAAAAGAGTTCGCTGACCTTTGCGCCGGAAGCCGGAACACAGAGGATGCGGAACGTCATCAATAAGGGACTGACGAAAGAAGACATCTTAGGCGGCGCCGAGGAAGCCTTCCGCGGCGGCTGGAATAAGGTGAAGCTGTATTTCATGCTGGGACTTCCTACGGAAACAGAAGATGATATTAAAGGCATTGGCGTACTTGCGGATGAGATCGCGAGAGTCTATTACGATACCGTACCGAAGGAAAAACGCCAGGGCAAGGTGCAGATCACGGTCAGCACTTCCTTCTTTGTGCCCAAGCCGTTTACGCCTTTCCAGTGGGCACCAATGGACAGTGCGGACGATTTTCATGAAAAGGCTAAGATCTGCAAAGATAATATCCGCGCCCAGCTCAATCAAAAGAGTATCAAATACAACTGGCATGATTCCGAGACTTCCGTGATGGAAGGCATCCTGGCCAGGGGCGACAGACGGCTTTGCAAAGTGATCCTGGATGTCTATCAGAAGGGGAGTTTCTTTGATGCATGGACGGAGTATTATCATCATGATGTCTGGCTTTCGTGCATCAGTGAAAACGGCCTGACACCGGATTTTTATACCACAAGAAAACGTGAGGATGACGAGATCTTCCCCTGGGATATCATATCCTGCGGCGTATCCAAAGCATTTTTACTCAGGGAATGGAAAAAAGCGCAGGCGGAAGAAATCTCTTCGAACTGCAGGGAAGGCTGCCAGGGCTGCGGCGCCGCAAGCTACGGTGTTGGGATCTGTCCGAGAAGGTAAGGTAAGTATACATGTCCTATAAAGTCCGTATCAAATTCAATAAATATGCCCATATGGTCTTCATCGGCCATCTGGACCTGATGCGCTATTTTCAGAAAGCCTTCCGCCGCAGCGGGGTGGATATCTGCTACACCACGGGTTTTTCGCCCCATCAGGTCATGTCCTTTGCACAGCCTCTGGGCGTCGGTGTTTATTCCAATGGGGAGTATATGGATATCTCCGTGGAAAGCGAGCCGGATACGGAGAAGATCAAAGAAGCTTTAAATGCCGTGATGGTGGAAGGGGTGGACATTTTATCTGTCATCAGCCTTCCGGACAATGCACCCACTTCCATGGCCAGTGTCATGGCTGCAGATTATACAGTCAGGTTTCGCAAGGAGCATATACCGTCATTTGATTTGGCAAAGGCTGCGGCCGATTTTATGGCGCAGGCGCAGATCATGATCACCAAGGAGACGAAAAAGGGCAGCCGCGAGCTGGACCTGAAGGAGCATATTTATGACCTGAAGACCGTAGACGGACAGGCCTTGGCAAACAGTGATATGACAGATAAATGCGGCGGACCTGCGATCTACATGATGCTGGATGCTTCGAGCGGCGGCAATATCAAGCCCGGTCTTGTTGTATCAGAGATTTTTAAATTTGCCGGGCAGACACTTGGAGACTTTGACCTGATCGTCACAAGAGAGGATCTGTATACGGAGAAAGAGACAGAAGGGAAGAAGATCTATATTTCCCTTGGCGATATCAGAAGTGTTTAATCAAAAGAGGGCGCTATGGATACACGGGATATGGACAGAAGACTGGTGCTGACGCATTACCGCGGCGCCAAGGCAGTTTTCCTGATCGAAGACGATTCCCTGAATGGGATCTGGCTTGAGACAAAAGCGGATCATTCACGGATCGGTGAAATTTATGTTGGCAAGATCAAATCCGTAGCCGACGGGATCGGTGCGGCTTTTGTGGAATATGAAAAAGGCCTGGTGGGCTTTCTTCCGCTGGCCCAGATCAAACCCGACATGATCCTGAACAGAGATAACCCGGATAAGATCAGCCCGGAGCAGGAATTGCTGGTTCAGGTTTATAAGGATCCGATGAAGCACAAGGATGCCACACTGACCACGGATCTTTTGTTTTCCGGTAAGTATCTGATCCTGACGCCGGTCAGTCCGGGCATCCGTTTTTCACGGAAACTGAAAAGAGAACAGAAAAAAGCGTTGCTTGCCGTGATCGATGAGGTACTCACCGAGCTGTTTGGCTCAAGCGAAGTCTTTTTATCCCGCTATGGACTGATCGTACGGACAAACGCTGTTTTTGCCGGCTTCATGGAACTGTTTTATGAGCTGCATGAACTGTTTCACAATGCCGGACAGGTAAAAAGCATCTCGGCAAACCGCACGGCATTTACATTGCTGTATCGGGACTGCCCGTTTTATCAGCGGGTGATCCGGGATCAATACGATCTGCCGCATATCCGCATTTATACCGACGATTCCGCGATCAAGGAAGAGCTTGAGCCCAAGCAGGAGTGGGATTATGATACCAGTGATCCGACCTCCATCTTTCACTTGAATGAAGAAGAAAGAAAGCGCTATGCGGCTTTTATGCAGAATTTCAAGGATCGCGCCGCGCCGGAAAGTCGTTTCGGACTACGCAGCGATGCGACAGACGATGAAACAACTGAAAAAGATGAGGCCCCGGCAAATGAGATCATCCTGTGGGACGATCCT
>JAEEKC010000008.1 GCA_016282215.1 Lachnospiraceae bacterium | reverse complement strand
ATCATCAGCCACTCCCTGCAGGATGTAGTGGATGAACTGAGAGCGGGATCGCTGTAAGAAGTACAGGTATCTGGGTGTCAATGGGGGTGTCAATGGGGACGGTTCTTTTTGACAACCTGTTTTTTCAAGGTTGTCAAAAAGAACCGTCCCCATTGACACCATTAATATTGCAAAAATCTCTACTTTTTTTCCGAAAACTGTGATAAAATAACTATGTGTGTCATTTAGTCGTGTCAATCTCGGCATGAAGACCGAAAAAATAAATCAGGAGGGCTATAGCATGGGTTACAGGGAAACATATCAGCAGTGGCTGGAGAATCCTTATTTTGATGAGGATACCAAAAAGGAACTGAAGGCTTTGGAAGGAAACGAGAAAGAGATCGAGGATCGTTTTTACAGAGAGCTTGAATTCGGTACGGCCGGTCTTCGCGGTGTGATCGGCGCAGGAACCAACCGTATGAATACCTACACAGTCCGCAAAGCAACCCAGGGCCTTGCTAATTATATCAAGAAACAGGGCGGTCAGGAAAAAGGCGTTGCTATTGCTTTTGACTGCAGGAATTTCAGCCCGGAATTTGCGGATGAAGCTGCGCTTTGTCTGGCAGCAAACGGCATCAAGGCTTATGTGTTTGAATCACTTCGTCCCACGCCGGAGCTTTCCTATGCGGTTCGTAAGCTTTCCTGCATTGCCGGCATCAATATTACAGCCAGCCATAATCCGCCTGAATACAATGGTTACAAGGTTTACTGGGAAGATGGTGCCCAGATCACACCGCCTCACGACAGCGGCATCATGGCTGAGGTTTCAGCTGTAACGGATTTTGCAAGTGTGCAGACCATGGCAAAGGAAGATGCCATTGCAAAGGGCCTGTATCAGCAGATCGGACAGGATGTGGATGATCCCTATATCGAAGCACTCAAGAGCCGTATTCTGCATCAGGACAGCATTGACAAAATGAAGGATCAGATCACCATCGTATATTCACCGCTTCACGGCACCGGCAATATCCCGGCGCGCCGGATCTTAAAAGAGATGGGATTTGAAAATGTATACGTGGTTCCCGAGCAGGAACTGCCTGACGGCAATTTCCCGACAGTTTCCTATCCCAATCCCGAAGCGGCTGAGGCCTTTGAGCTGGGACTTGCGCTGGCTAAGGAAAAAGGCGCTGAGCTTGTGCTTGCAACGGATCCGGATGCGGACCGCCTGGGTGTTTATGTAAAAGATTCCAAAACCGGCGAGTATCATACGCTGACCGGAAATATGTCCGGATGCCTTCTCGCTGATTATGAGATCGGGCAGATCAAAGCCCTGAAGGGTCTTCCGGATGATGGTGCACTGATCAAGACCATTGTGACCAGCAACATGGCAGATGCTATTGCGAAATACTATGGCGTGAAACTGATCGAAGTACTGACAGGATTTAAGTATATCGGACAGCAGATCCTCGGCTTTGAGCAGAGCGGGAAAGGAACCTACCTCTTCGGCTTTGAGGAAAG
This sequence comes from Lachnospiraceae bacterium, assembly GCA_016282215.1. GTDB lineage: Bacteria > Bacillota > Clostridia > Lachnospirales > Lachnospiraceae > RGIG7926. The sequence continues at coordinate 9,878 of JAEEKC010000008.1, read as the reverse complement.
TTACGGCTGCCTGATCGGTACCCATGCAAGAGATAAAGATGCGATCGTAGCAGTGATGGCCCTTGCGGAATGTGCTGCTTTCTACAAAGAGCAGGGTATGACACTGTGGGATGCCATGATCGCTATGTATGAGCGGTACGGCTATTACAAAGATGATATCCAGTCCATTACCCTGAAGGGAAAAGAAGGCCTTGAAAAGATCGCGCAGATACTTGAAACCCTCAGAAAAAATCCGCCGAAGGAGCTTGGCGGATACAAGGTGCTTTCTTATCGCGATTACAAGGCTGACACCATTACAAACGTAGAGACCGGTGAAGTGACTCCTACTGGACTTCCGAGCTCCAATGTGCTGTATTATGATCTTGAGGACGGTGCATGGGTTTGCGTTCGTCCTTCCGGAACCGAGCCGAAGGTAAAATTCTATTATGGCGTGAAGGGGCAGAGCCTTGCGGATGCAGATGAAAAATCAGCAGCCTGCGGTAAGGCGATTTTGGACCTGATCAACTCGATGATCTAGAAAATACAAGCCATAGAGAGTTTGTTAAATTTGAAATTAATATATGACATAACAAAATAGCGGATGTTACACGTAGAATTTGGCCTGAATCCGGCCCGGATACAGAGCATCATCTGAAACAATAAAATGGTATAGAAAAACAGATATAAAAAGCAGTAACGAAAGGAAATTTCAGACACTATGGAACCTCAGATTCAAGCAGCAGAAAACACGGAAAAGGAAGTCGTTTCCCGTCATTTTATCGAGCAGGAGATCGACAAGGATTTGCGCGAGGGCGTATACGATCACGTTCATACCCGTTTTCCTCCCGAACCCAACGGCTATCTCCACATCGGCCATGCCAAGAGTATTCTTTTAAACTATGGTCTGGCGCAGGAGTATGGCGGCAAGTTCAATATGCGATTTGATGACACCAATCCCACGAAAGAAAAAACAGAATTCGTGGAGTCTATTTTGGAAGATATCAAGTGGCTTGGCGCTGACTGGGAAGACCGGCTGTTTTTTGCATCCGATTATTTCGGACAGATGTATGAAAAAGCAGTGCTTCTTGTAAAAAAAGGAAAGGCCTATGTTTCCGATCTTTCCGCAGAGCAGATCCGCGAATACCGCGGCACCCTGACAGAGCCCGGAAAGGACGATCCGGGAAGGGAGCGCAGCATAGAGGAAAATTTAGAGCTGTTTGAAAAAATGAAAAACGGCGAGTTCGAGGATGGATCCAAGGTACTCCGCGCCCGCATTGACATGGCGAGCCCGAATATCAACATGCGTGATCCTGTTATTTACCGTGTGGCACATATGACGCACCATAATACAGGTGATACCTGGTGCATTTATCCCATGTATGATTTTGCTCATCCGATCGAGGATGCCATCGAAGGCATCACCCATTCCATCTGCACCCTGGAATTTGAGGACCACAGGCCTTTGTATGACTGGGTGGTAAAAGAGTGCGAGTTCGAAAATCCGCCCCGTCAGATCGAGTTTGCAAAACTGTATCTGACCAATGTTGTGACAGGAAAGCGTTATATTAAGAAACTGGTAGAGGATGGGATCGTAGACGGCTGGGATGACCCGAGGCTGGTTTCCATCGCAGCCCTCAGACGCCGCGGCTTTACGCCGGAGTCCATCCGCAGGTTCATCGAACTGTGCGGTGTTTCCAAAGCCAATGCTTCCGCTGATTATGCAATGCTTGAGTACTGTCTGAGGGAAGATCTGAAATTAAAGAAAAAGAGACTGATGGCGGTCCTTGACCCTATCAAGCTGGTGATTGACAATTATCCCGAGGACCAGGTGGAAGAGTTAGAAGCAGCAGATAACCTGGAAAATCCGGAGATGGGCAGCCATATCGTTCCGTTTATGAAGGAACTGTATATTGAGCGCGAAGATTTCATGGAGGAGCCGCCGAAGAAGTATTATCGTCTGTTCCCCGGGAACGAAGTGCGCCTGATGCATGCATATTTCGTAAAGTGCACCGGATTTGAAAAAGATGAAAACGGAAAAGTCACGGTTGTGCACTGTACCTATGATCCGGCGACCAAAGCCGGCAGCGGTTTTTCCGAGCGGAAAGTGAAAGGTACGATCCACTGGGTGCCGGCCAAAGGCTGCGTGGAAGCGACTGCAAGGCTGTATGAGAATCTTGTGGATGAAGAAAAGGGCGTTTATAACAAAGAGGACGGAAGCCTGAACTTAAATCCCGATTCCCTGAAGGTTTGCGAGAAAGTATATATCGAACCGGCAGTAGGAGGGGCAAAGCCGTATGACAGTTTCCAGTTTGTCAGAAACGGTTTTTACTGCGTGGATTATAAGGACACGACGGATGAACGACTTGTCTTTAACCGTATCGTGTCCTTGAAGAGCAGCTTTAAACTGCCGAAATAAGTATACTAAATTTGAGAGGATAAACGGATGAGCCTGTTATCGGGTTTGGAAGCGCTTGGACTTGGGAATCTTGAGAGCGCAAAGCTTTATGAAGAGGAGAAGGACGAGGCTGCTCTGAAAAAAGAAGTGGTGGTTGAAGAGGAACCTGAAAAGTCGGAAACGGAAAAGGAAGCGGAGTTTTTGTTTGGAAAGACTTACACTTGTCCGATCTGTGACAGTACCTTCAAGACCAAGACGGTGCGTGCCGGAAAAGCTAAGATGTTAGGCAGTGATCCTGACCTTCGGCCGCGTTATGAGGGGATCGATGTTCTGAAATATGATACGGTGGTCTGTCCCGGCTGCGGATATTCCGCACTGAGCCGTTACTATAAGTTTATGACGAGCGTTCAGGCCAGATTTATCAAAGAAGGCATCTGCATGAATTACCGGCCGCATAGCTATGACGGCGATATCTATACTTATGATGAAGCGCTGGAACGATACAAACTGGTACTGGCCAATGCTGTTGTGAAAAGGGCTAAGCCCAGCGAGAAAGCCTATATCTGTCTGAAGACCGGCTGGCTCCTTCGCGGGATGCTGGAAAACCTGGAGATGGACAGATCATATGTAAAAAAGAAACTGACCTATACCAGGGAAGAAGAAGAGTTTCTGCGCAGCGCCTATGACGGCTTTCTGACGGCAAGATCAACGGAGCCGTTTCCCATGTGCGGCATGGATGAAGCAACCATCGATTACCTGCTGGCTGCGCTTGCTATCCGGTTCAACGATTATGAGGTGGCGGGGCGGCTGATCTCGGAACTCATTTCCTCAAAGACGGTCAACTCCCGCACCAAGGAAAAGACGAGACTGCTGAAAGAAGAACTTGAGAAGGAAATGAAACAAAGCAAAAAGCAGAATCAGTAAGCACTGTAAAGACCGCATGAAACGACCGGGCGGAAAACTGCCGGTCAATGAAAAGGGAATTGTCTTTACAGTATCGATTCTTCGTGCTATATTGAAACCATGAAGAGTAACTTATTTATGGTAGCGTCCATGTGTCTGGGGGTTTTGTCGATCATGACCTGCCCCCTGTGTTTCATAGCCATTCCCGCCGCAGGACTTAGTATCCTGTTTGCCATCCTTTCCAAGGGCGGTGATATGCGGATGGAGATCATGCCGAAGGCAGGTGTTGTCACTTCACTGCTCGGCGCGTTTCTTTCCTGTGTGATCACAGGCACGATGATCGCGTTGATCCTGTTTTCACCGGCGTACAGAAAACAGCTCAACGAAGCAGCGCAGAGTATGTACGGCATGACCATGGATGATATGATGATGCAAAGTTATGGGATCTCAATGGAAGATCTGGCCGGCAAGGTAACGGGAGCCGGAAAATAGAAAGAAGTGATCATATGTCACCACTGGGAATCAGAGGATTGACAAATGCATATATGATGCCATACAGCACCGGGCTTGGTATGACGACGGGTCAGGTATCCGGGGCAGACGGTCCGCAGGGCGTCGGAGCCATAAGGAACAGCGGTGCATCCACTGTCAAGGCGGCGGGACGCAAATCTTCACCGGCTGAATGCAAGACCTGTGCTGAGCGCAAGTACCAGGACGGATCAGATGAATCGGACGTTTCTTTCCAGTCGCCTACCCATATCGACCCGGCAGCTTCTGCGGCTGCTGTCATGGGACATGAGCGTGAGCATGTGGCAAATGCCTATGAAAAGCAGGCAAAAGGCGAAGGCAGGGTATTGCAGGCTTCCGTTCAGTTGAAAACGGCGATCTGTCCGGAGTGCGGCCGTTCCTATGTGGCGGGCGGTGTGACACATACGAGGATCGCTTATAGCAACGAATCCAATCCGTACACAAAAGCGCGAAAGAGCGCTGATGCCGGGGTGCTGGCCGGCATGAACTTTGATGCAGCCGTATGAAAACAGCGGGTGCGAATGCGATCGTCAGAGCGAATGCGAGAAAACAGCTTTTGGGAAACTATCCCGGCTGTGTGTTTGCTTATATGATCTCTGATTTTATCCTGACGACTGTTTCAGGTTTATTTCGGATGCAAATGGGAACTTCTGTCAGTTATCTGCAGATGTTCCTTTTTTGTATGTTTGAGTTTATCCTGATCCTGATCTCAGGAATTTTTCTGGTCGGTCAAAACTATCTGTATCTGAATATTGCAAGAGGGAAAGAACACTCCTATCGGGATATCTGGCATGGGTTTGTTCATTATGCCGACAAGATCATCCGTATTGAACTGTTCATTACCCTTCATGTTATTTTCCGGGGAATTCCTTTCTTTATTACGTCAGTCCTTTATCTGGTCACGCAATATAAGTTCTGGATCATTTTTCTGGTGCTTTTCGGTATCCAGTTTCTGATCAATGCCATCACACTGCAGATCACCTATATGCCGGCACTGTTTTTACTCCTTGAGTCCGAGCAGGCAGATATGCGGCAGATCATGGAAGCCAGTATCCTGCTGATGAATGGGAATAAGTGGCGGTATTTCAAGATGCTGGTGAGTTTTGCTCTGATTTCGATTCTTGGTTTTGTGTCGTTTGGGATCGGTTTTCTGTGGATCGGCCCGTATTACTATTCGGCCAGAACGAATTTTTATCTGGATCTTTTAAGAAGGCGCAGAAAAGCGAAGAGTCTATAAGGGTGTGATGTCGTTTGTATAAACGCCGTCAATGCCGTACTGATCGAGAGTCTTTTGTTTCTTTTTTCCATCCACCGTATGTGTGAACATCAGAAAATCGCCCGTGAGCATGGGCGCAAGAAAGTCTTCGTTTTTGAGCAGCTTTTTGGGAAAAGTGACCGCCAGGAGCGGATGGCTTTTTGCAAAAGAAAGGTGCTCATCCGTATCGAGTTTTTCCTCGTTGCTCAGTTCGTACAGTGTATAAATGATGGATGAAAAGCCAAGCTCCCGGACAGGGTCGTATTCGTTTTCGTGATAGATCTGGACGATGACGCGGTCGCAAAGCTGGGGCGCTTTTTTTGCAATTTCCTCACACAGCGTGATCACGTCTGTTGTCTGACCGGTCACTTCGTTTTCGTATGATTTAATGTCAGTGATCAGATACATATCGTCATGCGTTTCCATGAAAGAAAGCACATCATCAAGGCACATGGGTGTGAAGAGCCCGTCGATCCTGCCGGCCATGAATTGATCATAACTCATCTGGACCGGCTCGCCGTCACTTTCGTTTTTGTCTTTTTGACCCGGATAAAAACCGTCCGCCCATTTGTGAAGGCAGACGGCCTTGCCGTCCGTGGTATATGCAAAATCCAGTTCGATGAAACGGTTGCCCGCCTCATAGGCCAGGGGCAGGGTTTCGAGCGCATTGGTATAGGGATGCGAATTTCCCTCGGAATCGATCAGTGCACCGCCGGCATGGATGATGGTATGGCCTGCGGCCAGCTGCTCGCGAAGCGCGATGAGTGCCGGATCTGCAGTGACCTCGGCAGATTGTTTGTGAAAAGAAAGGGAGTCCGGTGAGACAAACAGGCAAAGAAAAGCCACCATCCCGGCGATGGCCAGGATGAGGATCAGAAAACGGATGTAGGAATGTGTTTTTTTCTGTTCCATATGGTTACTGTCTGATATGTACCTTTTTTGGCGGCATATGAGCCGAGATGATCTGGATCAGTGTGGAAACATTGTCGCCTAGATCCTTGCGCGGGAAAACTGAGGCGCTGGCTTTGCCGGTGTAGATCACGATGCTCTTGGATGTGGAGATTGCTTTTTTCATATCTGCCCAGGACTGCATCTGTACGGTGTCATCCTGGGAAATGTAAACACCGTCTTCCGCAAAGGCGTAGTGCAGCGGTTTTTTGAAGGCTTCGTTTGTCAGTGCCTGTCTGCGCGCGGACAAAAAGAGATTCCAGGGCAGGTAGACGATCATGATAATGCCCATGATCAGGTACAGGGCGCTGACGCCTTTGGCAAAATAAACCATGATCGCCAATATCCCGAGAAGGGTGGCGGTCAGTCCCATGGGAGTCGTGTAGGTGTGCCGCAGCATATAGTCATACAGCACGGCTGTATCCATGTGGACGTCTACCTCATAGAGTGGATTCTCCGGAAGTGTAACCTTTACTGCGGCGTTTTCTCCGGCAGATTGTGCATCAGTCGTTGTCGCCTTATTCTCCGATACCGTCTTATTGTCTGCCTGATCATTTGTTTCAAATTCTTTCATATGACCTTGCTTCCTTAACTTTCGAATTTGGTAACTGCCCAACAATGAATCTTTTTATTATGCCTGACAGTTCCTTACTCTCTTCTCAGTGCTTCGATGGGGCTGAGCTTTGCAGCTTTGCGTGCAGGGTAGATTCCGAAGAAAATGCCCACGGCTGAAGAAAACAGAGTAGTCAGGATGACCACGGTGGGCTTTATGCTGACGGAAAAACCGATGATCTTGCAGACCATCGATGCGCCCGCAACGCCGATGATGATGCCGATGATGCCGCCCAGCAGCGTGATGATGGCAGATTCAAACAAAAACTGCAGCATGATGGACCGCGTCCTGGCGCCAAGGGCCTTGCGGATACCGATCTCCCTGGTGCGTTCCGTGACGGATACCAGCATGATATTCATAACGCCGATACCGCCGACCAGCAGCGAAATAGCAGCCACCAACACGATGAAAGCGGTGATGTAGTCCATGATCTTGGTGATGGCTCCCATGGAATCATTAAAGTCCTGCAGCTGGATCGCGTTGGAATCATCCGGAACATGATATCTGGTGCGTAAGAAACGCAGGATGGCGGAAGCGGCTTCGCTGGCATATTCCGGTCCGTCGGTATAAACATAAAACATCTGGAAGGAATCGGAATCATAGCCGAAGAGATCGGAAACGATAGTGGCGGGGCATTCCATCTCAACCTGTTCGAAATCCATCAGCATGCTCATGATCTTGTTGGAATCAGCATCCTGGCGGATCCCGATGATCTTGAATTCCACGGTTTTTCCGAACATTTCCACTTCGAAAGAGTTTCCGATGACATCCGTGCTTCCGAATAAAGTCAGGGCACCTGACTCTCTGATCACACAGACTCTTGCGCCGGCTTCTACATCGGTCTGATTAAAATACCGGCCTTTGATGATGGGCTCTTTGTATTGAAACTGCAGGGCCTCGTTTCCGCAGTAGAGAAAAGCCATGACGTCGGATTCCTTCGGACCGCTGGCAGTACCGATACTCTCATCAAGGTTCGTTGCGCCCTTGACATGGGGGATCTTCTCGCGGATATCGGCCATATCTTTTTGGGTGAACTGGATATTTTCTTCATCCTGCTGGATCAGTGTTGCCATTCCTGAACTGGTACCGCCGGTGTAAAACACCAGCTGTCCGCCGCCGAGATCATTTAAGGAACCGCTGACTTCGCCGGAAATGGTCTGACCCACGGAAATGACCAAAATAACGGATGAGATACCGATGATAATGCCGAGCATGGTCAGAAAGGAGCGGGCTTTATTGGTCGTGATATTCATCAGGGCCATTTTGATGTATTCAAGTATCTGTGTCATTACTTATCCCTTTTGCTTATCCCTATCACTTTTCTTCAGAGGTTTCTTTTTTATCTTCAGATTCATGGATGGGATTGACATCCATTCCTTCGGTAAGATCGCTTGTCACATTCCGGACTACTTCATCACCGTCGTTGATGCCGCTGGTGATCTCAATCAGTTCATCATTGCTGATACCGCAGGTTACGGTCACTTTTTCAAGCTTCTTATCCCTGACAACATAGCAGAAGGTGCTGTCGCTCGCGTAATTCAGGCAAACCATGGGGACGAGGATGATATCCTTCTTTTCGGCCGTATCGATGGTGACTTTTGCTTCGGTACCAAAGATCAGGGAATCATCGGGGTTGTCGATATGAACGGAAACGTCGACCGAAATAGTTCCGCTGGCTGAAGTGGAAGCAATCCTTGCAATATCCGATACATATCCGCTGTATTCGCGGTCGCCGACTTTGATGATCGCTTTCTGGTTTAACTGGATCTTTTCAAGATCGTTTTTTCCGACCTGCAGAACGACCTTGATCTTGGAAGTGTCCGCTACGGAGAACAGCTGCATGCCTTCCGATACCGCCATGCCCCCGGCAGCGGCGCTGGCAGTCACGACACCGGTAAACTCAGCGCTGACGCCTTTTTCTGCTTCGGCGATGGCCTCTTCGATGGACTCGGTGGATTTTTGCGCGATCTCTTTATTGACTGCCTGTTGTTCTTTCTGCAGGCCGGCTGTCGGATCGGCTTCCTTCGTTGCGTTATATTGTTCTTTCAATGCTTTGTATTCGGCAAGGTCAGCGCTGTTCTGTTCATAAGCGGCAGTCAGGGTCTCTACATCATATTCTGCATAGGTTTTGCTCAGTTCTTTTAGTTTTTCCTGCTTTTTGGTCAGCTTTTTAGCAGCTTTTTTATCCTCGGGATCTGCTTTGAGAGTTTTGGTCAGTTCCTCGATCTCGGCCTTTACTGTGGCAATATCTGCCTGGACCTTCTTGGCTTCGCCAAGCTTGAAGGCGAGATTGCCCACCACTTCGTTGTAATGTGCCACGTAGGCTTCAGCTTCTTCGTAGTTCTTTGCGGCTTCGGCAGCTTTTTGCTGCGAAACGTTGACGGATTTGATCGCAATATCGGAACCGATGAGGGAAGCTTTTTGCTGAAGCTGTGCGTCCTCGAGCTGTTTTTGCAGATCTTCAATATCATATTCTACCAGCATGTCGCCCTTTTTGATCGTATCGCCTGCTTTGAGATCACATTTGGAAATGACGGCACTGACAGGAGAGTAGTAGGTTTTTTCTTCCTCTGTTGCAATGGTGCCGGAAATCTCCACCTGCTGCGTCAGACTGCCTTTGACGGCGGTTTCTACCGTGACGGGAGTGCCCACCTTTCCGGCTGCCTTTGACAGGGTGTTTTTCAGGACTGTCCCCAGAATGGTCGGGATCGCTATGACGACCAGGATGATGGGAATCAGCATCCAGGCTCTGAAAAAACCTTTTTTATTTTCTGTTGTTTGATTCTCGGACATGTGAGTGCCTCCCTGTGATGTGATCATCTATTTATGCTTCTGTATTGTTTGTTGAATCTGCGATTGATGTTTCAGTCGCGGCTGCCGGAATTGGTTCGGTTACAGTAACGGGTTTTGTCTTAGGTTGCAGATCCGCGTCAGGATTCTCCCGGTCCTCAACGATCTTTCCGTCCATGATGCGGATGATCCGCTTCGCCTGGGCAGCAATGCCGTTGTCGTGGGTGATCAGGATGACGGTCCGGCCGTCCTTATATAAAGCCTTTAAAATGCCCAGGATCTCACGGCTGGAAGCGGAGTCAAGGTTACCCGTCGGTTCATCGGCCAAAATCACGGGCGGCGCCTGTGCGATAGCTCGGGCGATGGCCACACGCTGCTGCTGTCCGCCGGACATTTCGGAAGGACGGTGCGTCATTCGGTTTGCCAATCCTACTTTAGCCAGCGCCTGCTGGGAAAGGGCATGTCTT
>JAEEKC010000228.1 GCA_016282215.1 Lachnospiraceae bacterium | reverse complement strand
TCATTTGATAAGCAGTTCGCCAGAGACTGGCTGAAAGCCAACGAAGGAAACCATGACTGGACCCTTCCACAGGAGATCGTGGATAAGACGATTGAGAAATATCTGCAGGGTTACAAGCTGCTGACCGGAAAGGATCTGTAAGAAATAAAGGCCCGTCCCCTTGGACGAGCCTTTTTTTTCATTGTTTCAGTCAAGCGGCTATCACTCACTTTCCGGAAATTACGCTTCACAGATCTTACGCTTCTTCCACATTTCCGAGCGCGTTCTCGATCGCTCCGAACACCCGCTCCGGAATTGCGGGCTTTAGAAGATATCCGGCCGGTTTCAGTTTTAAAACCGCAGTAATGTTTTCCCTGTCATTGACACCGGTCAGGAAGATCACGGGGATGGTGCATAGTTCTTCATCTGCCTGAATCATCTGAAGCGTCTGCCTTCCGTCGCAGACAGGCATTTCATAATCGAGCAGGATCACATCCGGCCTTTTCTTGCCCATGGATGTCATGGCCTGCATGCCGGAATTTGCCAGCATGACCTGGTATTTTTCCCCCAGCATGGCCTTCATGCTGCGAAGGGTTACCGCATTATCATCCACGACAAGGACTTTCTTTCGGGTATCCTCTGATGTCGCAGCCGCATCCTTGATACTCTCTTCGTTTAAACCAAGTCTTCGGCAGACCGCCTCAAACACATCTTTATTATCCAGCGGGCGCATCAGGTTTTCAAACTGTTCACCTGTATAGAAATGCGCTACATCCCGAATATCCGCAGCAGAACCGATGGTCAAAACCGGCAGGTTCGGATATTCTTTCCGTACTCTGGCAAACAGGTCGGAACCGATGCTGTACAGTCCCACAAGACTGATCAGCAAAAGATCCGGTTCTGTCACTTTGATCATGCCCATGGCGGTCACTACGTTATCCGAACAGATCTGGACTCTGAAATAAGCTTTCAGATAATCATTCAGGTCCTTGAGCATCTCATTCATTTTTCCGATGATCATGATTGTTTTCATCGCTGTCCCCTTTATCCCGGTTCATGACCGGTCATTAAAAGATACTATACCATTTTTTCCCTGTTTCGGCAACGGATGAACTGATATCTTAAGTAACTTACAAATATTCGCAAGCTCACAACAGCTCCCGTATCCGCTCCATAATGCTGCCTGCCCCATCTGTATCCAAGTCCTTAACGGCAGCATTTAAGTTCTTCACCAGATCCTTCATCTCCGGTTCAAAGTCAAAGGAAAGCATCTTTTCCATCACGCTGTCTGCTTCATCCACTTCAAATTCCTCAAGCGCTGTCTGAAGCATGGTCAGCATAGCGATCATCATTTCGCTGTCTGCAGTGTTTTGGCCTTCCGCTGCGTCAACCGGGTTTTCCCCCTGACCATTCCCGAAATCGCTCAGATCACGCCCTGTATCACTGTCCGGTCCGACTCGCCGGTTTTCTTCATCATCACAAAACAGCACGCTCAGCTTCTCCTCATACTCCCTCCACTTCGTCATAAAGGTGGGATGAAGATCATTGACAATCTCTGACTCCCCGTCTCTCGATGCATTTTCCAGGACCTTTGCCATGCCGGCCAGAGGTACGATACCTACGGTAGCCGCCGAAGATTTCATGCCGTGTACCTGGATGCGGTAGGCTTCCATATCTTCATCCTGCAGCATCCGATCCAGCTTATCTGCCTGATAGGATAAGGTCTCCCGGAACTCCTTAACGGATTCGAGCAGCATTTCACGGTCCGGCAGATGCAGATATGCAAAATCCCAGTCCAGGCCGTCGATCATGGGCAGGTCATCTATGCTGCGTACATTATTTGTACCGGAATCCTCCCCTGCACTTTTCATACCACCCTCGTTCATGCTCTGCGATGCCGGTACACTCTCACCCGGCCTGATCAGCTCATCGGGAAGTGTCTCCGTGATCGCAGCCTCAAGCTTTGCGGAAACAATGGGTTTCGATAAAAAGCCGTCAAATCCATCCGCCAGATACTGTTCCCTTGCACCGGTTACCGCATTTGCCGTCAGCACGAAAATCGGCACCTTATCATAGCCGGGGATCGTTCGCATCTTCTGCATGGTCTCTACGCCATCCATATCCGGCATCATATGATCCATGAAAACCATATCAAAGGCTTCGCCGTTTTCCCTCTTTTCATTCGTGATATCCAACGCTTCCTGTCCGCTTCCCGCCTGGGTGATCTGTATTTTGGTCTGCTTCAGCAGACTGCAGAATACCTTGCGGTTCATGGCATTATCATCCACCACCAAAACCTTTGCGTCCGGTGCCGTAAAGCCGGATTCATAACCCTGTGCGCCTCCCCCGCCTTCATTCGCAAGGTCCGACAGCGGCCCCATGGGCGCGTCATCCACGATCTTTTGCCTGACATCAAAGAAAAACTTCGACCCTTTTCCGTAAACGCTTTCAACCTGCAGTCGGCTTCCCATCATCTTCAAAATGGAGACCGTGATATTCATACCAAGGCCCGTGCCTTCGATATGGCGATTGCGTCCTTCTTCGATGCGCTGATAAGCTTCAAAAAGTCTGGGAAGATCCTCTTCTTTAATCCCGATTCCCGTATCCTCCACGGATACATGCAGGATTGCGTCATCTCCCTCACGGTCTGCTGAAACGCGAAGTGTAACGGATCCTTCATGGGTATACTTCACGGCATTTGTCAGAATATTGGTGATCACCTGGCGAAGCCGCACATCATCGCCGGAAAGCTTTGCGGGGATCTTTTCATCCACATCCAATATCAGGGCAAGATCCTTCTCCGCCGCCCGCTGGCTGATCATGTTTTTCAGGTTCCGCAATAGCTCTGCGGTCTCATATTCCGCTTCCTGCAATTCCATCCTGCCGGATTCGATCTTGGAAGAATCCAGGATGTCATTGATCAGTGACAGGAGCGTATTTCCGGCCGCATAAATGTCCGATGCATAAGAGCGGACCTGCGGCTCACTGCTTTCCCGTAGGATCATCTCAGCCATTGCGAGGACGGCATTTATAGGTGGTCGGATCTCATGTGACATAGTTGTCAAAGATCTGGTTTTTGCG
>JAEEKC010000227.1 GCA_016282215.1 Lachnospiraceae bacterium | reverse complement strand
GACTTGGCGCAAATGAGGCACCGCCGGCGATCATTTCCATCTTCCTTGGCGATGAACTTTCCAAGATCTTAGAGGCGATCAAGACGGGGACGGCTTATGAGGGGACAGAAAAATCACAGATCAAGCTCGGTGTCCATGTACTTCCGAGAATTCCGAAGGATAACACCGACAGAAACAGAACTTCACCGTTTGCTTTCACCGGCAACAAGTTCGAGTTCAGATCCCTTGGTTCTTCCAACAGTATTGCATGCGCAAACATCATGCTGAACAGTGCCGTTGCAGAATCCCTGAAGCAGTATGCAGACCTTTTGGAAGGCGCAGACGATTTCGAGAGCGCACTGAACGAACTGATCAAAAAGACCGTGACTGAGCATGAGAGGATCCTCTTCGACGGCAACGGATACGGTGCAGAGTGGGTAGAGGAAGCAACTACCAAGAGAGGACTTTCCAACCTTCGTACCACAGCTGATGCAATGCCGAAGCTCCTGGATCAGAAGAACAAAGATATGCTGATCGCACACAAGGTATTTACCGAGTCCGAGCTGGAATCCCGCTGCGAGATCATGCTGGAGAACTACGTAAAGACCGTACATATCGAAGGCGTGACCATGGTGGATATGACAAGAAAAGATATCCTTCCGGCCATCGAGGCTTACCTGCTGCAGGTATCCAAGACCGCATCCCTGAAGAAGGACATCGACGCGGAGATTTCCCTTGGCTACGAGAAGAAAGTGATCACGTCCCTGTCAAAACTGACCGACCAGATCGACGAGGCGGTTGACGCACTTGATGAAGCCCTTGAGAAACTCTCTGACAACGAGAACATCATCAAGAGTTCCGAAGTGATCCGTGATGACATCATCCCGAAGATGGAAACACTCCGTGGCTTCGTGGATGCAGCACAGATGCAGACTGCAGCGAAGTTCTGGCCGTATCCGGGATATGGAAAATTGCTCTTCTCTGTGAAGTAAGAAACAAGTCGAGACAAGCAGAAACAGTAAATAATCACAGACGAAACGAAATAATAAAGCCCTCCCCCACTGGGGGGCGCTGCGTGCCGGTGGCACGCGTTTAGCGCGGACCGAGCCGGAAGGCGAGAAAGTGGCACCGAAGGTGCCGGGTGAGGGGCGTAAGTATTACGTCCCATCATGCATAAATACGAGGTAACAGTCATGAATGAACAGTTAAGCTATATGCGAGAGCATGATGCCTGCGGCATAGGCGCCGTAGTCAACATAGATGGCAGAGGTGATTACCGCACCATGGACGATGCGCTCAGCATCGTTGAGAAACTCGAACACCGCGCAGGTAAAGATGCCAGCGGGAGTGTGGGTGACGGTGTCGGGATCATGCTGCAGATTTGTCATTCTTTCTTTGTAAAGGCAGCAGCTCAGGCAGGGATCACCCTGCCTGATGCCGGTGCCTACGGAATCGGTATGTTTTTCCTGCCGACAGACAAGCTGCAAAGAACCTTTGCCATGCGTATGTTCGAGGTGATAGCACAGAAAGCAGGCTCAGCGGTACTTGGCTGGAGACAGGTACCGATCCATGAAGAAATCTTAGGACAGGTGGCAAAAGACAGCATGCCCTTTATCATGCAGTGTTTCCTGGAAAAACCGGAAAACACCGCGATCGGTTTTGAATTTGACAGACTGCTGTATACGGTCCGCAGAGAGTTTGAGCAGAGCAGCGATACAACCTATATCTGCTCGCTTTCTTCGCGTACGATCGTGTACAAGGGAATGTTTTTGGTAGGGCAGCTGCGCCGCTTCTATGAGGACCTGCAGAGCAAGGATTACAAAACGGCCCTTGCGCTGGTTCATTCCAGATTCTCCACAAATACGACACCTTCATGGGAGAGGGCACATCCGTACCGCTTCCTGGCACACAACGGTGAGATCAACACCATCCGCGGTAATTCCGACAGGATGCTGGCCAGGGAAGAGACGATGACAAGCCCCCTCCTTTCTGATAATGCGGATAAGATCTATCCGGTGATCGCAGCCACGGGATCGGATTCCGCCATGCTCGATAACACTCTGGAATTCTTATATTACAACGGACTGGAGCTGCCGCTTGCCATTATGGCGCTGGTTCCGGAACCCTGGAAATACAACCGTTTCATGAGTGAAGAGAAAAAAGACTTCTATCATTATTACGCAACCATGATGGAGCCCTGGGACGGACCGGCTGCGCTTTTGTTCACCGATGGTGAGCTTTTTGGCGCGACTCTTGACCGCAACGGTCTGCGTCCTTCCCGTTACTATATTACAAAAGACAACCGCCTGATCCTTTCCTCGGAAGTGGGCGTGCTTCCCATTCCCCCGGAGAATATTGCGAAAAAATCCCGCCTGATGCCGGGTAAGATCCTGCTTGTGGATACAAAGCAGAAACGCATCATCACCGATGAGGAATGCAAGTCGGATTACTCCACCAGAAGGCCTTACGGTGAATGGCTCGATGCCCATCTGTTAAAACTTGCAGAGCTTTCCATCCCGAACCACAAGGTTCCCAGTGAGCCGCAGCAGGTACGGGATAAACTCTACAAGGTATTCGGTTATACCTACGAGGAAGTTCGCAGCGACATTTTATACATGGCAAAAGAGGGTGTGGAGCCCACGGTTTCCATGGGAACCGATATTCCGCTTGCGGTCCTTTCAGAGCATCATCAGCTGCTGTTCCAGTACTTTAAGCAGCAGTTTGCACAGGTTACCAATCCGCCCATCGACTCCCTTCGTGAAAAGATCGTCACGGATACAACAGTCTACATCGGCTCTGACGGTGACCTTCTGCAGGAAAAAGGTGAAAACTGCAGAGTGCTCGAAGTGAACAATCCGATCCTGACGGGTGTAGATCTGATGAAGATCAAAACCCTGCACAGACCGGGCTTTGAGACAGCAACGGTTTCCCTTCTGTATTACAAACATACCTCTTTGGAAAAAGCAGTGGACCAGCTTTTTGTGGCAGCTGACCGTGCAATCTCCAAGGGAGCTAATATCCTGATCCTGTCGGACCGCGGCGTGGATGAAAACCATGTGTCGATCCCGTCACTTCTTGCGGTATCTGCTCTCGAACAGCACCTTGTCAGAACGAGAAAGCGGACGGCAGTCTCACTGATCCTCGAAAGCGGTGAGATCCGCGACGTGCATCAGGCAGCCTGCATCCTCGGCTTTGGAGCCAGAGCGCTGCATCCTTATCTGGCCCATGAGTGCATCGAAGAACTGATCAACATAGGTCTTTTGGATAAAGATTACTACACGGCAGTGGAAGACTATGACAAGGCCCTGCTTTCGGGCGTTGTCAAGATCGCGGCCAAGATGGGTATTTCCACGATCCAGTCCTATCAGTCAGCCAGAATCTTTGAGGCCATCGGTCTCGGAAATGAAGTCATTGATAAATACTTTACCGGAACCGTCAGCCGTGTGGGCGGCATCGGCATGAAAGAGATTGAAGAAGGCATCGCCCTTCGTCATGACCATGCTTTTGATCCCATGGGACTTCCGGTAGATACGACCCTGGACAGCATCGGTTATCACAACCTGCGTTCCGGCTCGGATAAAGAGGATCATCTCTATGAGCCTGCAACCATTGTCATGCTGCAGCAGGCAGTCCGCACCGGTAACTATGATCTGTTCAAAGAATATGCAAAGCGGGTAGATGATGCAGGAAGGCCGCATACCTTGCGCGCGCTTTTGGATTTTGTCCCTGCTGGAGAGAGCGTACCGCTTGAAGAAGTAGAAAGCGAAGAGGAGATCGTCAAGAGATTCCAGGTGGGCGCCATGAGTTACGGTTCCCTTTCCCAGGAAGCACACGAGACCATCGCCATTGCCATGAACAGGCTCGGCGGCAAGTCTAATACCGGTGAAGGAGGCGAGCTGACAAGCCGCTTCGGCACCGAGAAAAACAGTGCAGTGAAACAGGTGGCTTCCGGACGTTTTGGCGTGACCGAAGAATACCTGCTTTCCGCAGAAGAGATCCAGATCAAAATGGCACAGGGCGCAAAGCCCGGAGAGGGCGGACATCTGCCCGGCAAAAAGGTATATCCCCACGTGGCAAAGACCAGACATTCCACACCGGGCGTACAGCTGATCTCGCCGCCGCCTCATCATGATATTTATTCCATCGAAGATCTGGCACAGCTGATCTACGATCTGAAAAATGCAAACAGACGCGCGCGGATCTCCGTCAAACTCGTATCCGAAGCAGGTGTCGGCACCATCGCCAGCGGCGTTGCCAAAGCAGGCGCAGGCGTGATCCTGATCTCGGGATACGACGGCGGTACCGGAGCAGCGCCCGGCAGTTCCATTCACAATGCGGGGCTTCCCTGGGAGCTGGGTATTTCCGAAGCGCATCAGAGCCTGATCCGGAACGGACTGCGCAGACGCGTCCGCCTGGAGACCGACGGAAAGTTGATGAGCGGCCGTGACGTGGCTATCGCAGCGCTTTTAGGAGCTGAGGAGTTCGGTTTTGCAACTGCGCCCCTGGTATCCCTCGGCTGCATGATGATGCGTGTCTGCTCCAAGGATACCTGCCCTGTGGGTATCGCAACCCAGAACGAAGAACTCAGAAAACGTTTCCGCGGCAAACCGGAATATGTGATGAACTTCATGCTCTTTATCGCAAGACAGCTGCGTGAGATCATGGCGCAGCTCGGCTTTAGGAAACTCGATGATATGGTAGGCCGTACCGACTGTCTGAAAAAACGGGAAAACCTGCTGACGGAAAGGGCAAAGACCGTGCTGGTAGAACAGCTTCTG
>JAEEKC010000036.1 GCA_016282215.1 Lachnospiraceae bacterium | reverse complement strand
TTTCAATCGCCAGACGGCGGATCTCAGACTGGATGTCATTAAAGACATCGTTCTTTCTGAAACGGGGTTCAATGCCGAGGCTGTAAGCCATCTGCCGGTAAAAATCCATGACAGTGAGTGTGGAGAGGCAGTTGTATGACACCTTGAAAAGAGCAGGACTCAGAGAGTCTTTCCAGATTCTTGTAGCAGTAGTCTTGCCCTGACCCGGTTCGCCGGTGAGGATACCGATGCCTTTTGTATCAGAAAGAAATCCGAGGCGTGTGGATACTTCTGAGGATTCAGCAGTATCAATAAATATGTCCCTGGAGTTTTTAAGGAATGGATTCTGTTCCAGCCCATACCTTGATAAGTAATCAGTCATGAGATGCCTCCTTCCGTATCGCTTAAACGGACTTTTTCTCTCTTGATCAGTGAGTTGTCCTTTTTGTTCAGAGGGCGCATGTCGATGGACGTGAGTTCACCGGAGGGTTCTACGACGTACGTTTCAGAGAAGTCGGGGGAATAACGTATACGGATCCGCTGCTTTGCATAGCGGTAGTGTACTTCGTATTCTTTGCTGTCAATGGATACCACACCATCGGCGGAAACCCGGCGCTCGATCTCCAGCATGAAACTGTGGGCTGCATCGAATTCCGAAAGCCTGCGTATTTTTTCAGGTTCCATGAAGAAACGCTCTTGTGGGGACGATCCGTTCAGTGAGGAATGAACGGTCTGGTTATAACGCAGCACATAGGCATCAAAGTCCCTGCGGAGGGCATCAATGGAATCGAACCGATTCATATCCAGCGTTGCAAGATACTGGAGACGCATCGTTAAAAACCAGCGCTCTATTTTCGATTTACTGGTCGGGGTGAAGGGCTCGCAGTAATGGACGGATGAGCCTATGCGCGCAGCCAGCAGTTCCATCTGCTGGTTCCGGTAGGAAGGACCGTTGTCAAAGCTGAAAAGGTGCGGTACGCCGTGCTTTAAGACGGCAGAGCGTATAAGAGACATAAGGTTCTCATAGTTGTCGTTAAAGAAGACATCAGCGGCCACGATAAACCGGCTTGCATCGTCAATGAGCGCCATAAAGTATACGCGTTTTTTTCCTTCAGGTGCGGACAGATATGGACCGAAGCATGTATCACCATACCATACCTCATTTATGTGGGAACGTTCGTAACGGTGCATCTCTTTTCCCTGAGGTGCAGGATCTTCCTTGCGGACAAGACGGACAAAGCGTTCAATGGTTGAAAGCGACACCTCACCGATATCAATGCTTCCGCTGGACAGGAGCTGGCGGTAAGTTTCTGCGGCGGTGATACGCGGATATTTGTCAAGAAGGTACCGTATCTGCTCTTTCCGATCCTGGTCGAGAGCGCGGCTTTCGCCTTCGTCGCTCCGGCTTTGTGGCATGAGACCCTCAAAACCGTCACGCCTGTAATAGCGGTGCCATTTCTTGATGGTATGGAAACTGATCTTTCTGGAATTGCCTTCCGGATCAATGTAGGTTTTACCGGCAGCATCACGGAAGAAATCGTTTTTGCTCTTGCCGGGATCGAAAGAGCCGGTTTCAAGCGGGGCTATAACGCTATAGCGGAAGAGTGCAATGGCCTGTTTTTGATCGAGGGTCATGCTGTGTACCCCCTTTCTCTGACCGTGAGCCCGTTTAAGGGGATGTCGCTGTAGCCGTAGAGATAATAGTCCGTACCGTTATGTTCTACACGTGAGCTGACCCAACAGGGATAGCCATCCTCGTCGTAGATCAGAGCTTCAATGGGGGATCCGCAGGAGAAAGTACGTCCCTCTTCGAACGGACGGATGTCATAGCCGTAACGGCCATTTGGATACTTTTTCAATACCTGAGCATCGCTGCAGGGCATGAGCAGATACAAGAGCTCCCGGTGCAGTCGGCATAAGGGTGACATCAGATCACTGAGTTCGTTGAAAAGGAACATCTCTTCGGGATCCGCCCTGTTTGGGATAAAGACATCCCCTAACTCGTAGTCATCGCCCAAGCCGATATCCCTGATCAGGGCCTGAACGTGGCAGTCGATGTCTGCGAGCCGCTTAAAAATGGTTTGAAGTGTCATGGCAAAAAGCCTCCTTTTATGTTTTTTGCCATAGTAGCACCTTGAAGAGAGTCAGTCGTGTCACCTTATGTTGGTGATGAAAAATAGGAATTCCAGGTTCTGTGTATTTGCATGAACTGGAGCGAATAAACCGACAGGCAAACATCAGTGAGCCTATCATTTAGTGAGAGCCCGAGGGAGAGGATGCGCTCTTTCCAAAACCGTTTATATCGTCGGATGATGTGCCTCATGTGGCTTTCATCTATCTGGAAGTTCCGATCAAAAACCGGCTTTGCTGATTTTCCTTCCTCATTGAGTTTCAGGATCTCCTGCTGGTCCTCACGGGGGATCTGAGAATAAGGAACGATGAGCGATGGGATCAGGGCGTGCGTCTTGCCGCAGAAGCTGCATCTGACACGCTGAATGATGAGTGAGAGGAACAATCCCAGAATCTTGAGATGCCTTTTGTAACGGCCATAAAAGATCAGTCCGCCACAGCGACCGCACTTGCATTTCATCATGTGGGGCTGTAAACCGAATACATAGTCGTTGTATGTTTTTTGCGAAAAAGAGTTGCAATCTTCGATAGGGATGGTTATCATAAAACCTGTCTGGCACGAGGGCACAGTCCTTTCGTGTATTAGTAAGAGAGACAGGAACGGCTTTTCGAGGGCGTGGTTCCTGTCTTTTCTCTTTCATAGGCTTTTTATGATACCATAATACAATTCTGGTACCAAGGATTATGACAGAGCATACGTATGATTATTCGATACAGGGGGATATCTGAATTTGACGTGAAACTTGGCATTTTGGTAGCTTAGAAAATGAGGGATTATACTCAGAGAGCGATCTCATTCTGATACAGAACGACAAACTGACAGCACAGAACATCGACCTTGCGGATTGGAACAAAAAGCTGATGGAGGACATGGAGAAAACCAGACAGCAATCCGAAGAAGAGGTCGCCACCGTTAAGAGAGATTATCAAAGGAAGGTCGATAGTCTTTCCGGCCGGGAAACAAGGGCAGCGCAAAAAGAGAAGGAACTTCGCCTGCGTGCCGACGACCTTAATCGGGAAGTGCAGGTGCGCGCGGAGGAAATGATCGAAAGAAAAACCGCTGAGTTGGAATGGAAATACAGGAATGCTGCAAAAGAGCTTTCTCAGATATATGCTGATAAGAGCGTTAAGTACGCAGGAGCGATCTGGATTCTGTTATTATATGGGATTATTGTGACTATCTGGCTTATGGCTTGTCAGTTATAGGTGATGCGGAAAGGTATTCTATTGTTTGAATCGCATAAAGATACGTATCCGGAAAATATGTTTATCTGCCAAATAGCGAAAACGTTTTCGTGCGATTTGAATATTTTTCGTCCTAAAATCATACTTTTTGTGGCAATATTGTACATACTATGCTATAATCATCTCATTCATCTGATTAACAAAATGATTGGGGACGATGAGGGGATGGGCTGTATCAGGTCGTTTTGTTAAGGAGGGGATGGAACCAAAGGGAATTGGATTTTCGGCTCAAAAGGACTTGACGCCTATGTATCTGGACTTACAATCTTTAACAAACAAACAAACAAACAAACAAACAAACAAACAAACAAACAAACATACGGCATTTTCTGCTTTTTTATTTTCTTGCGTGATAATAAAGCACTCGTTCATATCTGACGGTTAGTTACCGCCGGTTATGATTGGGTGCTTTTATTTTATAAATTTTCATATCTGGTAATTAGCGGGGGGATTGATTTCAGATATGATCAGTTAAAAAGAAAATGATTGTAAAAATCAAAAAAACAAAAACGGAGGTAGAACTAATGAAGATGAAAAAACTCACATCAATCGCACTTGCTGCAGCACTTGCGATAGGAACATTTGGAACAAGTGTTCCGGCGAAAGCAGCAGACAACAGCACAGACTACACCATCACCATTCCGGCTACGCTTACGGTTGCACAAAGCGGCTGGAATGCAACGGACGGCATTACTGCAAAGGTAAAAGAAGGGGATTCTTTTGCCACAGGTAAGAAACTGACCGTCACGGCAGCATCAAGAAATAGCTGGGCACTAAAGTCAGGTGATAATTCCGTTGGTTACAATCTGGCAACAGCTACAGGTACATACAGCAGTACGGCAACACCTGCATCATGGGAGTTCTCAGCTGCAGACTTAAATGCAGATGGTGGCAAGACCAATCCTATGGGCATCATAGTAGCAGATTATAGTAGTAAGCCTGCCGGAACCTATCAGGACACCGTGACCTTTACGGCAAAGGTGGAAGACGCTGTTAAAGTAGAGACACTGCTCACTACAATAACCGCTACAGGCCAAACTACCTATAGCCAGTCCGAGGAGGGCGTGGTCACAGTGACCCTTAACACAAGATTCTATGATAACGATTATGGCTGGGTCTGGGATGGAACAATAACCGTTGAACCAGTGGAGGGTTATACTATCACAAAATGCAGATTCATACAAAATGCTAAAAAACCTCTTGATGACGATTTAGCTCCATTTAGTATTGTTATGAATAACGGTGGCTTTGAGTGTTGTAGTGTCACAACTTCCACCGGTCAAAAGGGCGGCAGGGATATGGATGGCGTCACATCGATTGAGGTGTATGGCTACAAAAATTAACAAGAATTAGTCTGCTCTTGCGGGCTGCGGCTCGGAGGGGTGAGATACAGAAAGGTCGTGAATAAATGAACAGAAAATCAAATAGAATCCTCGCGGTCTTTCTGATGATCATACTTATATGCTCTCTGTCAGGTTGCTCGGGAAAAGTGGAGCAAAAGACCGAAAAGGATTACAGCAACATAGAGATGAATCCCAACATCGCCATTCCCGGATATGAAAGCCTTGAATTCAAGGCAGGGAAGGAAAAACAGAGCGTGGATTTTTATAATCCCGATGAAAATACCTGTTTTTTTCGTATCAGCCTTGTGGTAAAGGATGAAACGGATACGGCAAATGGTGAAGAAGGAAATGCCGGAGAAGAGACAGTTCTCTGGACTTCGGATTTTATTGAACCGGGAGAGCATGTAAAGAGCATTAAATTAAGCAAAGAATTAGAAAACGGTGAATACACCGCAACACTCAAATATGAGTGCTTTAGATTACAAGATAAGACGCCGCTTAACGGATCGAATGTGGAACTTACTCTGAATGTGAATTGAAACAATCAGTAGAAGAAACTTGTAAAAATATAGTTAGGCGGTAATACGATAGACAGGAGGTAATTCCATGACGAAAAGGAGGATAGTGAGATCCATACTTTCGGTTTTCCTTTCGCTGGTACTTATCATAAGTGGATTCCTGCCGGGAATGCCATTTGTGAGTACAGTACATGCGGAACCGACGACCAAGACAATTACGCCCGGAACGGATGATGCGAAAACCGGAACGGGTACTATGGAAATCTCACTTACAATAAAGAACACACCTAGTGCGGGTGATTTCACATTTACATCCCCGACTTCACTCATATATGACGGTCAGGCCAAAGCGGCAACCGTTTCAACACAGCATGAAGGCATGGGTGAAGTTACAGTGGAGTATTATAACGGTGATACAAAGCTTAGTGGTGCACCAACGGCAGAGGGTACTT
>JAEEKC010000226.1 GCA_016282215.1 Lachnospiraceae bacterium | reverse complement strand
AGACTCTATGACCTGGTGAGCATTTCCGTGATCTCCGACAAGAATACGGTGGGCTTTTACGATATGAACACCAGGATAACAGTGGAATCGGAGAGTTGCTGATAAAAACCGATATGGAAATTCGGAGCCGGAGAACTACTGATCAATTGGAGGGAACAGGGGTATGTTAAAAACAGAAAGACTTGGGAATCTGGAACATTTTCTGGAGTGTTCATCCGTTCCCGGGAGCTACTGGCGCCTGACAAGGATGCCGGGAGTGGAAGAACTGAAAAGCTGGATCGCTGAAAATCAGGACGGTTATCTGGCTATGTATTGGAATAATCCGTATGGAGTCCATGCGATCTGCAACGGGAGTTTTTCCATTTCGGGTTATGGTGAATCGGATATTTCCAAGAACAGGATGGATGCACTTATCCGGCAGCTTCAGAAGGAGCCCGGTTATGAGAATGTCGCATCGAAATGGTATTATCCCTATCCGGCTGTGGATTTTCCCGTGGCGATCTTTTCGGACGGGCATCTTCCCGATCATGGGGAGTGCGATGATAACCGCTATAATTTCCAGGATGCAGCCATTGAGCTTTTTGATGAGCGGATCGTGACGGATAAACTGCTTGCGACAGACCAGTATCCGCTGTTTGCCCATGCCTATATGCTGGTGATCTCCCTGAAAGGCGAAGAACTGATCAGCCTGCTGCCGGAATATACCAGATTTTCCAATGAGCGCCGGCAGGAAATGCAGATCCGTACGGATGTTTATAAACAGCGGGTTGTCAAATCGGCCTTTTCCCATCTTTCCGGCGGTCATATCCATAATATCGCCATGATGGGCAGTGCGCTGTCCACTTCCCTGTCCGGTCTTTCGGTACTCGGAAAACCATTGGTTGTGAATCAGCTGACCAATGAAAGGGAGGACGCCGTTGAGTTTTCCTTTGCCCCGGGTGAGAGTATGGAAACCCTTTTGGACCAGATGGTACAGCGCGGAGAGGGAGCAACTGCGGAAAAACTGCTGCTGAACTTTGTTTCAAGAGTGCGCAGCCTGCCGCAGCTGGTGCCTTTTGAGAGCAGTTATGATTTCAGAAGATGGTTCGGTGATGTGTCGGCCGACAAGATCAGGACATTTGATGAGACCGGAAAAGAGAATCCCGTAATGAGTCTTCCCGTGACGGATATCGATATGATCCCGCAGAATATCATCGTCTCTGATCAGGAGGCCGTGCTGATCGATTATGAATGGACCTTTACCTTTACGGTTCCGGTGGATTTTGTGATCTTCCGTTTCCTGTATTATTTCCTGGAAGGGAAATACCGCATGATGTATAAGGAGCCGGTATTTGATGAGCTGTATAAAAAAGCAGGGTTCCCGGAGAACGTAAGACAGAATTTCCTGATCATGGAAACCCATTTCCAGGAATATGTACAGCAGGCGGCAGCGGTCCTTCGGAATGAATATGATATGTACGGAAAACCGTTGATCCGGCGCTGGCAGATCCAGTCCATGCTGCTTTCTTCCGGCGGACATGAGATCACGGTGCGTTACCCGTCCCAGCATGAAGAGACGATCTCATCTGCGGATGTGGCGCGCTCGCAGCAATCGCCGGAAGGCAGCAGGCAGGAAGTTTATCATTACAAGATCCCTGTTACGGAAAGCGGTGAGATGATCCTGATGCTCCCGCCGGTCAGACTCCTTCGGATCGGTATCTTATCCGTTTCCGGCGGCAGGTCAAAGGAACAGGAATTTTTAGCGAACGGCGATCTTCTGGCAGGCTGTGTATACTGCTTCGAAACCGATCAGCCGAAGCTTTCCATTGATGTTTCCCAGAATCAGACCAGTTATCTGATGCTTTCCTTAGAGGAGATTCCGGCTTCCAAGGATGCCTATGATGAGATCAGGACTGCGATCTCGGATTACAAGTTCTTGGCAGAGAACCGCGATAAGCAGCTTGAGGCGCTCAAGTCCTCCGCAAGCTGGAAACTGACCAAACCACTGCGTTCCCTGCGCCGTGAAAAGGAGTAAGAGAGTGTAGAGCCGGAGACGTTCGCCGGCTGATCAATGTGTGATATGGATAAAGAAAAACAAACGGAAAAAGTGAATAGTCTGGCTATGCCGGAAGGCAAGCCGGAAGAAAACTTAGAGGCTTATTACAAGGATCTGTATGAGCGGGAAAAGGCAAAAAACGAGAAACTTGCCTACCGCCTTGCGGACAGCCAGCGGCAGGTGGAAGACCTGACCATGAAACTGCAAAAGATCAAAGGCTCCATCTTCTGGAAACTGGCAAAGCCCTTCAGAGTCGTGATCAATTTCTTTTTAGCCTCCAAGGCCAGGATCCTGGCGCATGGAAATCCCAAGGGGATCGCACATAAGATCCTGAATAAGTACAGGGAAAAACGTTCCATCAAGATCCATGGCAAAGGCAGCTTTCCCACAGCGGCGCAGCGCAAGGAGCAGGAGGAGACTGTTTTTCCCAAAAAGATCACCTTCAGTATTTTGGTGCCGCTCTATAATACACCTGAAAAATTCTTAAAAGAAATGATCGGCTCCGTAACAGCCCAGACCTATGGCGGATGGGAGCTGTGCCTGGCGGATGGTTCCGATAACGAACATGCTTATGTCGGCGAATATGTAAAATCCCTGGCGGCAGATGATCAGCGGATCAAATACCTGAAGCTGACGGAAAACCGCGGGATCTCCGGCAATACCAATGCATGCCTGTCCCTGGCCGGCGGTGAATATGTGGCGCTGTTTGATCATGATGATATCCTGCATCCCTGTGCGCTCTATGAATACATGAAGGCAATCTGTGAAAAGGATGCGGACTATCTGTACTGTGATGAAGCGACCTTTAAGGGAAACAGCATCGACAATATGATCACTATGCATTTTAAGCCGGATTTTGCGCCGGATAATCTGCGGGCGAATAACTACATCTGCCATTTCAGCGCGTTTAAGCGTGAACTGCTGGAGGGTGAGGACCTTTTCCGCAGCCAGTTTGACGGCAGCCAGGACCATGATATGATCCTGCGTATGACGGATAAGGCACAGCATATCGTCCATGTGCCAAAGATGCTCTATTACTGGCGTTCCCATGCGGGCAGCGTGGCCTCCGGCATTGAAGCCAAAACCTATGCGGTGGATGCCGCCAAAGGCGCTGTGGCCGATCATCTGAAAAGACACGGTTATAAGGACTTTGAGATCGAGAGTACCAGGGCGTTTGCGACCATCTTCCGGATCCGCTATCCACTGACAGCCAGGCCGAAGGTGTCGATCATCATCGCCAATAAAGACCACACGGAAGACCTGTCAAGGTGCGTGGAGTCCATTATCAACCTTTCCACCTATGACAATTATGAGATCATCATCGTGGAAAACAACTCCGAAACACAGGAGATCTTTGATTACTACAGCGAGATCGAGAAACACCCCTTTGTCAGGGTTGTGAAATATGAGGGTGTCTTCAACTACTCACGGATCAATAATTTCGGGGAAAAACAGGCCAGCGGCGAATACATTCTGTTGCTCAACAATGATACCCAGGTGATCACGCCGAACTGGATCGAGGAAATGCTCATGTATGCTCTGCGCAGTGACGTGGGTGTTGTGGGCGCAAAATTGTACTACGGTGATATGACCATCCAGCATGCCGGGATCGTGATCGGACTCGGGGCCCACAGGACGGCCGGCCATACCCATTACCGCGTGCCTCAGGCCAATGTGGGATATATGGGAAAACTCTGCTACGCCCAGGACGTGACTGCCGTCACCGGCGCCTGCATGATGGTGCGCAGATTCCTGTATGAACAGCTTGGCGGCCTGGATGAAGAGTTTATGGTGGCATTAAATGACGTGGACTTTTGCCTGAAAGTCAGGGAAAAAGGCCTCCTCAACATCTTCACCCCCTTTGCGGAACTTTACCACTACGAGTCCAAATCCCGGGGGACGGATAAAAAGGATGCGAGCGCAGTGCGCTACCAGCAGGAATCCGACCGCTTCAGACTAAAGTGGGAAAAACAGCTTGCCGCAGGGGATCCCTACTATAATCCGAATTTTTCACTGGATTATTCGGACTTTACGGTGAACTGGAAGTAATAGGATATACATATGAAAAAACTGATCGAACAAATCTTGAAATTCGGCGTCGTCGGCGTTGTCTGCTTCTTTATCGACTTCGTCATCACCCTGGTGCTTTCGGCAATCTGCCGCAGCGCCGGCATGGATACCACACCGGCGGCCCTGGTGGGGGCTTTTTGGGGATTTACCATCTCCGTGATCATCAATTACCTGCTGAGCATGAAGTTTGTGTTCACCCGCAGGGAGGATATGGACCGGAAAAAAGAATTTGTGATCTTTGTGGTGCTGAGCCTGATCGGGCTTGCACTCAATGAGCTGATCATAAAATTCTCCATCGATGTGGTTTATGAAAACAGCGCGTTTTTACAGAAGTACCTGACTGCCGGCCTTGTGACCGCAGGTGCTAAAATTGTTGCTACGGGAATCGTGATGGTTTATAATTTTATCACGAGGAAAATCTTTTTGGAGCAAAAAACTACGAATCAATCAGGAGATCAGGCATGAAAAAACAAGACAGAATGATGCTGTTCATACCGGCTTATAACTGTGAAAAGCAGATCGTGCGCGTCCTTGCGCAGCTCGATGAGCAGGTTTGCGAGTATTTTGAAGAGATCCTTGTGGTCAATAACCGCAGTACCGATAATACGGAAGGGGCTGTACTGAAATACCTCGCCGAGAATCCGAATGATAAGATCATTTTGGTGCGGAACGACGAAAACTACGGCTTGGGCGGTTCGCAGAAGATGGCTTTCGGCTATGCGGTGGACCATGGTTATGATTATGTATGCATGCTCCACGGCGATGACCAGGGCAATATTCACGATTTCCTGCCGATGCTAAAGAAGGGGATCTATCAGCGACATGACTGCGTGCTCGGCGCAAGGTTTATGCGCGGTTCGAAATTAGAGGGTTATTCTCTGTTTCGTACCTTCGGCAACGTGGTCTATGATTTCATATTTGCCTTTGTGACAAGGCAGCGGATCTTTGACCTTGGCAGCGGTCTGAACCTGTATTCCACCAAGATGCTGAAGAATAAGTTTTATCAGAAGTTCCCGGATAATCTGATGTTTAATTATGTTATGATCTTAGCATCCCATTATTATCAGCACGATATCATCTTTTATCCCGTTTCCTGGCGGGAAGATGACCAGGTATCCAATGTCAAAATGGCATCCCAGGCTGTCAAAGTGCTGAACATGGCTTTTGCCTATCTTGCCAATAAAGAAGTGATCCTGGATGAGTACAGGGATACGCCGCGCGAAGCGTACACCTGCAAGGTTGTGGGAGAAGATAAGGAACTGCTGTAAATTAGAAACGGTTTGGAGATCGATATGCTGACCCTTCTGTGGGTGATCGCAGGATTTGCCTGTGTACACTTATTCAAAATGATACGGTTGTATCTTGTGCTGATGGAACATAAGATTCCCTTCGGCCGTTTTGTGCTGTTGTATTTCCGCACAACGCTGGTCAATCTTCTGATCCCGTTCAAGCTTGGCGAGGTTTACAGGGTGGAAGAGGTATGGCGCATGACCGGGATCTGGCAGGTGGGGCTTCTGAGTGTGGTAGTCGACCGCTATTTTGATATCTTGGCGCTCTTTTTATGGCTTCTTCCCATGGATATCCTGCTTTCGGGAAAGCTTTCAGGGGTGACGCCTGTCTTTGGCGTTTTGATCCTGGCCGGGCTGGTTTTATATCTGGCCATTCCCGGAAGCCATACATACTTAAACCGCTTTTTGATCAAAAAACGGGCTTCCGTCAGATCCATGGCCGCTCTCAGTGCGCTGGATGTCGTGAAGAAATGGTATGATTTTACGGCCAATCTGGTAACCGGCAGAGCATTTCTGATCATCATCACCAGTGCCGCAGGCTGGGGTGCTGAGATCGTGACACTGAAGAAACTCTCTGTTTATCTCGGGATCAACTATCGTTTTCGTGATTTCGGGAAATATATCGATTCCATTTTCCTGCGCGGCGGAAAGATGGAGATCCAGCAGACCTATACACTGATCTCTGTTGTTGTAGTCGCTGTGATCACAGCTGTCGGGACCGTGATCTGGGCAGCAAAACGTATCAATAAACAGGATGGCACAGCAGTTTCAGTGAGCGTAAAGACCGGTATGAAAATACGGTAGTTAGGAAACGACTGATAAATGAGGCGCAGACAATGAAACAGGTAATGATCATTTATGATGACAGAAAAATGCCGGACCGGAAGATCCGGTCCATCACGGGCGAGAAGAGTTTTGGGGAAACGATCCTCAAAAGAGTGCCTTTGCAGGAACGTTTGCAGCGGGTCTGCATGAGTGCAAAGAACGCACGTGATTTTATAATACTGAAAGGAAATGACAGCGTCTATAAATTAAATCAGGAATTTACAAACGGTAGAAACGTTGGAAATACAAGCGTTTCTGACGGCTGCGCGGTACTGTATCTGTATTCGAATTTTGGTATCCGCAGTGAAAAGGAGCTCCATTTTCTGATCCAGAAAGCTGCCTATGTAGATACTGTTTACACGGCAAAGTGCGGTGACGCCTTAGCGGCGATCCTGTTTCCTGATCGGGAAGCGATGCTGGCCGCGGCGGATGAATGTGAGGAACGGAGTGTCACGGCAGATCAGATCGATCAGGATGCATTTACGGATCTTTCCATCCAGAGTAATTTCCTTTCCTATATCACAGGTGGATTTGATGCGAGATTTTTCAACGCGCTCGAGGGTGATGAGCATACCGTAACGAAGCGTTCAACCAAGAAAGAAAAAATTAAATCGGAATATAAATTCTATGGGATGCTGCCGGATTCCATGAAACAGTGGTTCGTGATG
Source organism: Lachnospiraceae bacterium (assembly GCA_016282215.1). Classification (GTDB taxonomy): domain Bacteria; phylum Bacillota; class Clostridia; order Lachnospirales; family Lachnospiraceae; genus RGIG7926. The sequence continues at coordinate 10,089 of JAEEKC010000226.1, read as the reverse complement.
CCTTATGATTATAAGGAAGATGCAAAGGGAGCGTGCTATACCATGGAGAGGATCCATACAACGGATATTGCAATCCGGTATGTCCATGGTGCGGTGTCCGTCGAGGAGCTTTCGGATATTTTAGAGCAGCTGTTTTATTTTCTGAAAAACAGGGCCGTGAAAAAGACGGATGTAAAAACGGCTGAGAAGACGGCAGAAGAAAGCTATGTCGAAAAACTGCGCCGCAGGATAGAGGATCTGAAAAAGAATCCTCATTATGAAGAATTTGATACCATGCTCAGGATGGGTACTTCTTATGATGGAATTGAACAGATCGTAAAAAAATATGAATCGCTTTATCGGCGGCTTCGGAAAGAAGCTTACGCCAAAAAGGGCCATCAGGTATCGGATAAGTCCCTTGTGATCGGACATGGCGATCTTTGCTTTTCCAACATCCTATACAGCAGAGAGGCAGGGCTGCTGAAGCTGATCGATCCGAAAGGGGCGCTGACGGAAGATGAGATGTACCAGGATCCCTATTATGATCTGGCAAAGCTTTCTCATTCCGTTTGCGGCGGCTATGATTTCTTCAACAGCGGCTTATATCAGGTTGCACTGGGCGCAGACCTGAAGTGGCAGCTTTCCGTGGATGCGGACCTTTCTCAGAACAAAGAGGTGTTCCGGGAGTATCTTGATAGAAACGGATATGATTACCGCTTTGTACGGATCTGTGAAGCGGGGCTGTTTTTATCTATGCTGCCGCTCCATATGGACCAGCCGGGCAAGGTGTTCGGCTTTTTGCTCAATGCCATTGCGATCATGGAGGAGCTTGACTGAGTAAACTCTAATTATTTCAGGAGGAAATGTTTTGTATAACGATCTGACTTTTTGTTTTGATATTGACGGGACGCTCTGCCCCATTAAAAAGAAGGATGAGGAGTATATTGACCTTGTGCCCTATCCGGAGATGCTCGAAAAGATCAGGGAGTACAAGGAAGGCGGTGCGAAGATCGTGCTGTTTACATCCCGCAATATGAACAGTTACGGCGGAAACATCGGGCTGATCAACGCCAATACGGCGAAGGTTTTGCTTGAGTGGCTGGCTAAATGGGAGATCCCCTATGATGAGATCATTTATGGAAAACCCTGGCCGGGACACAAAGGTTTTTACGTAGATGACCGCACGATCAGGCCGGATGAGTTTTTGAATCTGACCGTTGAACAGATGGATGAGGTCTGCAGGAAGAGCCGCTGCGATGCGGAGTGATAAGTGTAGAGTAAAGCCCGGTATGAAAATACAGGGGAATTAACTTTAGATAAATTGAGGAGGAAACTTTTACGGGCAGAAATGATGACCGGATCAGATATATCCTTGCAACAGGCAGCATGGCATTATTTGTGATGCTGTCCTTTCTTTTTGTGACATTGATACAAAAGCGCGGCGACCGGACGTGGCAGGCGACGGAAGAACAGATGACCGCGCTTTTGCAGGAGCAGCTAAAAGGCCTTAACGAGGCGGGGGCAGAGGATGAACTCATAGCTGAGCTGACTTACGATGGCATACAGATTCCTTACGATCAGGGGAGCCGAACCTTTTATCTGCCGGTGAATATAAAGGAACCTGTTTTTGAAGCGGCAAGGCTGAAAACGGACTCGCCGGACACCCGGCTGCTGCTTTCGGAAGAAGCGCTGCCTGACGATATCGCAGCGGCTATGGCCGAAAACAGTGCGGTTCCCGCCTATCTGCTCTCGGATACTTCCTATATGAAGTGCAATCTGGCATTTACAGGACTCCCCGTGATGTCCATGACATCATCCGGTGAGGTGACAGAAGGTGAGCTGATGCTCTTTGACCTTTCCCTGGTAGAGGCTGCCTCCGGTGGCCTGAAGGAGACAAAGGCACTGACCACCGGAACACTCCGGGGCAATACCAGCCTGACTTATGAAAAAAAGAGCCTGCGCCTGAAACTGAAACAGCGCGACGGCGATCAGATCAAAAAGAAGAATGTGTCCCTGCTGGGCCTCAGAAAAGATGATGACTGGATCTTGAACAGTCTTTATGCAGATAATACCAGGCTTCGGGACAAACTGTGCATGGACCTGTGGCAGGAAGTCGGGGCAAAGAGCAACACGCTCGGTATTTCCATGGGCGTCAAGGGTGAATACGTGGAAGTTGTGATCGATCACGGCTATGCAGGACTGTATCTGCTGAGTTTTCCGGTGGATGCCAAGCTCCTTCATATGGACAGCATTTCGCAGCAGCTGCGTGATGGGATCGGTTCACAAAATGTTGAGAGGATCTATAAGAAAAAATACTCCGCGCCGCTTCTTTCGGAGTACTTTGTCGGTGACCTGCCGGATGCAAATATGCCGGATTACCGTGGCGGATACCTGCTCAAGGGCGATACGATTCAGCAGAGCGAGGAAGAATGGGCGCCGCTGCATGAGCTGGCCGGGCTGATGGAAGCGGATGATGCGGCTTTTTCGGATGGCGTTGTCAGGCTCTGTGATGCGTCAAATGTAATGGAAAACTGGCTTTTTTATCAGGCGACCGGTGCTTTCGATAATGAAAACAAAAACCATTATTTTGTCACCAGGAATACGACAGAAGGGTTGAAGGGATATTTCATCCCCTGGGATATGAATATTTCCTTCGGCTGTGTCTATACGGAGAACGAATACTATTGCAAGGAAAGCATGGAGGCGCTGAAAACAGAGGTGATCTTTGAGCCCGGCAGCAGGATGTATCATCTGGATGCAGGCGGTAGCGCAGCGCTGGCGAAAAAGACCTGGAAACGCTGGCGGTCAGATGTCTTTCGCACGGATGCCCTGATGAACCGGATCGATCAGCTGCAGCATCAGCTGACAGCTTCGGGCGCACTGATCCGCGAACAGCAGCGCTGGCCCATGGGGAACGCAGGCGATGATCTGACCTTCATGAAGTCATTTACGAAAAAGAGACTGCAGTGGCTGGATGAGCTGCTTGCAGGCGGCTGAGCGGCAGGTTGGAAAGATGGAGAAAAAGACGGACATAAAGGAAAAACAGGGACGGAAGTCCGATATCGAGATCTGGCGGATCCTCTTTTGCCTTGTGGTCCTGGGCTTTCATATCTCGGCAAAGACGGAGTGGCCCTATTTTCATATAGGGTATCTTGGCGTGGAGTTCTTTTTTCTGCTGAGCGGGCTTGGCGTTTATCAGAGCTGTCTGAAACGGGAAGAGACTAAGGATCAGCCGGACGCGGGTTCGAAGCCTTCCTATTTTCTGCGCTATGCCAAAAAGAAGTTTTTGCGGCTCTATCCCCTGTATTTCCTGAGCCTGATCGCCATGCTGATCGTCAGGATGATCACGCTGCCTATGGGTTTTCGGCAGGCTCTTTTGTGTCTGAAAAACTGCCTGGCTGAGTTTTTGATGCTGCAATGCTCCCCCATCGGCGGAGAGGTGCTGATCTCTGCGAACTGGTATGTTGCCGTGCTGTTCTGGGGCAGCCTTTTTTATGTGGCTGTTTATCTGTTATTTGGCAGGAAGGTGCTGGTCTTATCCGGTCTTGCGGCTGCGGTAAGCCTGTATGCCTACTATTTCAGGCTGATCGGCAAGATCGATGTGATCTTTTCCTATCATGCTTTTCTGAGAGCCCTTGCAGGACTGGGTCTTGGGATCTTTCTCGGTGGAGTGAGCGGCTTTTTTTGCAGCCGCGGCGGTGCGAAGACGTCTTTTCGCGGTATGGCCGGCGGGCTTCTCTTTGTGGCTTTTCCGAATCTGATCCTGATGGCGATCGTCTTCTATACCAATCTCGGACATCGCAGCAAGCTTGATTTTCTGGTGATCACGCTCTTTTTTGCCAGCCTGCTGCTGCTTCTTTGCGGGCCTGATATCTGCCCTGAGCGCCTGCGGCCGGCAGTGAAAAAACTCTCAGGCCTGACCTATTTTATCTATCTGTTTCAAATGCCTGTCATAGAACTGCTGATCTTCCTGTTATCGTAATATTCTGAATAAGTCCCCTTGCCCCATCATGCGTGATATGGTACAATATATGGTGGTTTTACGTGCGCATGCTACATGATTTGCGGAATGCCGCAAAAGCACAGTGATTGATGAATTCAGGAAAACCGGAGGAAGAGACATGAGCGAAAAATTAACGATCCTGATCACTATGGCCGGGCTGGGAAGCCGGTTCCGGGAAGCGGGTTATACGGTTCCGAAATATCAGATCGAAGCGAAAGGAAAAACGCTCTTTGAGTGGTCGATGGAGAGCCTTTCGGGCTTCCAAAAGCCGGAAAACGATTATATATTTGTGGTTCGAAAGGAAGACCGGGCGGGAGAGTTTATCCGCTCTGCCTGCCGGAAGATGGGAATAGAGAACGTAAAGCTGGTGGAGCTTGATCATACAACGGACGGTCAGGCGACAACGGCCATGCTGGCACAGCCTTTCTGGGATGCAGACAGCGGTCTTATGATCTATAACATCGATACCTATGTTGAGGCCGGTCAGATGAATGAAGGACAGATTGCGGGAGACGGCTTTATCCCCTGTTTCCATGCGCCCGGTGACCATTGGAGCTTTGCAAGGCTCGATGAAAACGGAAAGGTAGTGGAGGTACGGGAGAAGCAGCGGATCTCTGATAACTGCACCCTTGGCGCATATTATTTTAAGACCTGCGGCCTCTACGAGAAACTCTATCAGGAATACTATTCATCAGAAGAAAAACTGGAAAAAGGCGAAAAGTATGTGGCGCCTTTGTATAACTATATGATCAGTCAGGGTATGGAAGTCCGCATTTCCATAGTCGATGCGGATAAAGTGCATGTCCTCGGCACCCCGGCGGAACTGGATGTATTTCTCGCACAGTAAAGATTCGCGGGATGACAATACGGAATCGTAAAACATGTAATAAACTAAAAAAAGCAATGGAATGGAAAGTAGGTAAACTCAAACTGCATAAGGCAGGTGTCGTGATCGCCCTGTTCCATTTTCTGATCAGTTTTCTGACAGACCGGCTGATCTTTCAGTATACGGTATTTGATTTTTCGGATCTGAAAAATACTGCAAAGTCGGTGGAGACCGTCGCCGTAAAAATCTGCTTTCTGGCGCTGGTATTATTTCTCTGGCAGTGGCTGCCCTGGTTTTTCAGATCGGCGGATAAGACCTTTCGCAGAGTGGCGATCGGATACTTTTTTGTTCAGATATTACTCCTGTTATTGATCTGGCCGGGCATCTGGAGAATGGATGAATTTGGGATTTTGTCCTCGGCGATCCATCTATATCCGAGCTTTTGGCAGAATTATCTGACAAGCGTTTTTTACATCTTCGCGCTGATGCTGCTGCCGTTTCCATCAGGAGTGATCGTGATGCAGGCGGCCGTGATCTCGCTTATGGCATCCCGCGTGTTTTGTAATCTTTCCGGGCTTTGTGGAAAGAAAAAAATCAATGTGGATAACTCATTTTCCGAAGGGGGAGAAACCACAGGAAAAGCAGAAATTGAACAAAGCAGTCAATGGGGTGAGAAAACGGGGCAAATTGCAGGATTTCACCCAAAGCATTGCTGGGTATTATTGATACCGTTTGTTATGCTTCCGGTTCTGGATTCGGATCTGTACCCGATGCGCATGAATATATGGGCTTTTTTGGAGCTGACGATCTTGTCGGAGCTGTATGTCATTGCAAAACATCGAAGACAGGGCGATTCCTGCAAAAACAAAGATAACGACCGTAATAATGCAAGAAGAGTTGCAAAATCGTTGACCGCAGAAACCAATAAATTGTCTGACAAATTTTCCACAACTCTTGTTTCGAATGGTGGAAAACTCACTGTCAAAATGGTGCTGATATGTGTGTCGGCAGCAGTGCTGACTGTTTGGAGAACAGAAGCTATTTATTACCTGATCCTGTTTCCGATACTGTTGTTATTACTTGAGAAACGAAAATCATTCAAAGCAATACTGGTGTTTTTTATTTTTTTTGTCCTTCTGTTTGTTCCGCAGAAGATCGGTGAACGGATGGAAAGCGGACAACAGTATGAACTGACGGGCATGGTTCTCCCTTTAGTACAGCTTGTAGAGAAAGCACATACTTCCGGAGCTGAAGAAGATCTTGTGTTATTAAATGAGATCGATCAGGTGATCAATGTAGAGATTACGTTAAAAGGTGTCGCCGAAGGGAAGAATGGCATCAACTTATTCTGGGGCGAGCCGGATTTCCAGCGCAGCTATACACCGCAGCAGTTTTCAGCGGCAAAACGGGCCTATTACAAATTGATCCTTCGCTATCCGGAGGTGTTTTTACAGGAGCGGCTTGAAAACTTCCTTCAAAGCAAGGATCTTTTGATGGATACGACGAAGCTGACTGCGGATATGGATAATCCGAATCATGCGGCATTTGCTGAGTATCCGTTATCGGCGCCGCTGTCGGACGGCGTCAGGAGCGCAGTTATCCGCTTTCTGGAGCTGAGGCAGCATAGAGATTATGATCAGAAACTCGGCATCTATGATTTTGTATATGCGCCGCTCTGGCCGATCCTGATCCTGACAGCAGGACTGATCTTCTTCATAATGAAGAGGGATCTTGCGGGAGTGGCGGTGCTTGCCTGCAGTCTGATCAAAGTACCGCTGATCATTCTGACAGCGCCGTCGAGGCTCTTTATGTACTATTATCCCGTGTATCTTGCGGGCTATGTGCTCCTGTTTGCTTTTCTTTGTTATCTGGCTGATGGGTATCTGTTGAAAAAGAACGAGAGGGAAGACCACCATGGGTAATGTCCGAAGAACGATATCTTATATGAAACGAAATGGTATTAAGGATACCGTATGGGCCGTGGCAGAGCGGAAGGACAAAAGCGGCATGGATACCTGGCAGAGAAAGGTCTATCGCTATCCGCATCCTGTCAAACGACAGTCCCTGATCGGAAAAAGACAGGCAAAGCCGGATGCTTTTGCCGATCATGAAAAGGAATGCATTTCCCTGCTCGTACCGGCATATCATACGAAACCGGAATATTTTAAGGATATGATCGAAAGCGTGCTGGGTCAGACCTACCGGAACTGGCAGCTGGTCATAGCAGATGCATCCGATGATGACAGGCTGCAGCAGCTGGCGGAAAAATACGAGGACGAGAGGATAAACTATCAGCATATTTCCATGAATGAGGGTATTTCCGATAATACCAATGCCGCACTGGAGTTTGCGACAGGAGACCTGATCGGTCTTCTGGATCATGATGATGTGCTGGCACCGGAAGCGTTAAAAGAGGTTGCAAAGGTCTTCGCCGATGATCCGGCCTGTGATATGGCCTACACAGATGAAGATAAGATTTCGGCAGACCTTGGCAGAGTGTTTGAGCCGAATATGAAACCGGATTTTAATCTGGATCTTTTGCTTACCAATAACTATATCTGTCATTTTGCGGTGATGAAGCGGAATCTGTTTGAAAAGCTGAAACTCCGCCATGCTTATGACGGTGCACAGGATTATGATCTGTTTCTGCGCGCAGTGCTCGGCATTGAGTGGACCAGGCTGGAAAAGCAGACCGCTGCGCAGCAGGAAGACGGAAGTCTTTTGCCTTATGGCTATTTTCCTGCGGATTATATGAAAAAGCATATCGTTCATGTGCCACGCATCTTATATCATTGGAGAACGGACAAAGGTTCTACCGCTGATAATCCGGACAGCAAGCGCTATGCCTATGAGGCAGGGAAAAGAGCACTGGAGGATTTTTATGCGCAGCTTGACTGGGATGTGACGGTTTCCCATACCAAGCATCTTGGTTTCTACGCAACTGCCTATCAGCCGGACATCCTGTCAGTCCGCTCGGATATCTGGGGAATCTGCGGCCGGAAGATTGCCCATGGGCGAGTGACGGCAGGGCCTGTGCTGGGCGGTGTGCGTCTGTTTGAGGGCATGAATTATCACTATAGCGGTTATCTGCATCGGGCATCCCTGCCGCTGGATGTGGATAAAGCAGCCAACGGACTGATCCGCACCAGGGCAGAATATGAAGCAGCCGGAAAGAACAAATTGCGGAAACTGAGAAAAACAGGAGAAGATCACGAAAAGCAGCTCAAAAGTGTTTCAGAAAAGCAGCGCAGGAGCGGACGACTGTTATATCTGCCGGAGTTCCTGATCAGCGGCAATTAAGTGTTTAAGAAATCCTTAAAACTTTCCGTGCAGAAAAATGAATGTTTGAAGTGTATATTTATACTGATCAATATCGAATATGAATATACTTTAGCGATATACTACTAGTTAATTATGAAGAAAACGGATATTTATATACTTTATCGATAAACTACTAATAAATTTAAATTATGAAGAAAACGGATATTGATATTTTCACAAAAACAACGGTGATCATACCGAATTATAATGGCAAACAGTATCTGCAGGACTGCCTGACCTTTCTTTACAGAAATAAAGGGACGTCCTTTCGTGTGATCGTGGTGGATGATGCCTCGACGGATGACAGTTGGCGCATCGTGGAGCAGAAGTTCCCGAAGGCTGCGCTGATCAGGCTGCAGGAAAACGGCGGCTTTGCCCATGCGGTGAACGTGGGGATCAGGGCGGCGGATACGGAATACGTACTGCTTTTGAACAATGATACGGTGACGGAACCGGATTTTGTCCTGCAGATGGAAAAGGCGATCAGCAAGAATAAACGCATTTTTTCCGCCTCTGCCAAGATGCTTTCCATGAAGGAGCCGGAGATCATCGACGGTGTCGGTGATGAATACTGTGCCCTTGGCTGGGCGTTTGCCAGGGGAAAAGGAGAGAGTGCCGAGCGCTACAGTGCAGCACGCCGGGTCTTTTCCGCCTGCGGGGGAGCTGCGATCTACAGAAGGAATGTGCTTGTCAGGCTCGGAATGTTTGATGAAAACCATTTTGCCTATTTAGAGGATGTGGATGTGGGCTATCGCGCGCTTTTGCACGGGTTTTTGAATGTGACGGCACCCGCAGCCATTGTCTACCATGCGGGCAGCGGTACTTCGGGCAGCCGGCATAATGCTTTTAAGGTGGACCTTTCTTCGAGAAACAGCGTATATCTGATCGCAAAGAATATGCCTCTTTTGCAGCTGATCCTGAATCTGCCGTTTTTATTGGTTGGTTTTTTTGTGAAGGCCTGTTTTTTTACAGTAAAGGGACTTGGCGGCGTCTATATCAGGGGATTATGGAAGGGGATCCGGCTTTCCCTTTCCGAAAAGGGACGCAGCAGGAAGGTACGATTTTCCCTGAAAAGACTGCCTTCTTATATTATGGTGCAATTGTTATTGTGGAAGAATCTTGCCCTTTCTACAAAAATAAGGTAGAATACAGTTTAGTGTGCAAGGTGAATTGAGATGATCAAGGACAACCAAAAGTACTTTAACAGGCTGCATGTGTGCATAGATGCACTGCTCGTGGTGATCACGTATCTGCTTGCCTGGTTTTTGAAATTTAAGAGCGGGATCGCATTTTTCATGCGGGATGTAGCGGCCGGTACGCTGGATCGGCAGACCTATTTTTCGGCCCTGCTGGTGATCGTTCCGGGCTATCTGATCCTGTATTATTTATTCAACCTGTACGCAGCCAAACGCGCCAGCAGCATGAAGCGCGACATCTGGAATGTGATCAAGGCCAATACCGTGGGACTGTTTCTGTTCCTCGGCATTTTGTATGTCATCAGACAGCCTCACTTTTCCAGAACCATGCTCTTCTATTTCTATGTGCTGAACATCTGTCTGGACGGAGCCTTCCGCATCATCGTTTTTATGGTGCTCCAGTCCCTTCGCGCCAGAGGCTACAATGTCAAGTACATCCTGCTGGTAGGATATTCCCGGGCAGCGGAGCAGTATATCGACAGAGTACGCCATAACCCGCAATGGGGTTATGTGGTACGCGGCATTTTGGATGATTCCATCCCGAGAGGCACGGAATATAAAGGCGTGCGTGTTATCGGCAAGATCGACAACCTGTTTTACATTCTGCCGCAGAATAAACTCGACGAGATCGCCATCACCCTGGCGCTGGAACAGTACGGACGGCTTAAGGAAATTGTGGGACTGTGTGAAAAATCCGGTGTCCATACGAAGTTTATCCCGGATTATAACTCCGTGATCCCTTCACGGCCTTACACGGAGGATGT
>JAEEKC010000225.1 GCA_016282215.1 Lachnospiraceae bacterium | reverse complement strand
GAGGAGAAACAAATGGCAATCAGAATTGGTATCCTGGGATACGGTAATCTCGGAAAAGGAATTGAGGCAGGGATCCGGCAGAATCCGGACATGGAACTGGCAGCGGTTTTCACCAGGCGCAGTCCGGAGAGCCTGAAGCTGCAGACAGAGGGAGTTCCTGTGTACAGCGCAGACAGCGCAAAGGATCATGCGGATGAGATCGATGTTTTGATGATCTGCGGCGGCAGCGCAACGGATCTTCCGAAGCAGACACCGGAATTTGCAAAGTATTTCAATGTCATTGACAGTTTTGATACTCATGCAAAGATCCCTGAGCATTTTGCAAATGTAGATCAGGCAGCAAAGGAGAATGGTCACGTGGCCATGATCTCCGTTGGCTGGGATCCGGGACTTTTCTCATTAAACCGTATGATGGCAGGCGCAATTCTTCCGGATGGCAAGGATTATACCTTCTGGGGCAAAGGTGTCAGCCAGGGACATTCTGATGCGATCCGCAGGATCGAAGGCGTTGCAGATGCAAAGCAGTATACGATCCCTGTAGATGAGGCGTTAGATGCAGTTAGAAGCGGCAAGAATCCGGAGCTGACCACCAGACAGAAACATACGAGAGAGTGTTTTGTGGTGGCAAAAGAAGGCGCAGACAAGGCAAAGATCGAAGAAGAGATCAAGACCATGCCGAATTACTTCTCAGACTACGATACGACTGTGCATTTCATTTCACAGGAAGAACTCAGTCGTGATCACAGCGGCATTCCTCATGGCGGTTTTGTGATCCGCTGCGGCAAGACCGGTTTTAACGGGGAAAACCAGCATATCATCGAGTACAGCCTGAAGCTGGATTCCAATCCGGAGTTTACCTCTTCGGTACTTCTTGCCTATGCAAGAGCGACAGTCCGTATGTGTAAGGAGGGTATGAAAGGATGCAAGACCATCTTTGATGTGCCGCCTGCATATCTGTCGCCGCTTGATGGGGAGACACTGCGGAAACAGTTGCTGTAATGATCCAGGCAGGGACAAAAAATAATAAAGAGGAAGTAACCATATTATGAAAAAAGTACCTTTTGTAACCAAACAGCAGATCGAGGAGATCGTAAAAACCTATCCCACACCCTTTCATATTTATGATGAAAAGGGGATCCGCGCAAATGCAAAGGCAGTGAAAGAAGCATTTGCCTGGAATCCGGGATTTAAGGAGTATTTCGCAGTCAAGGCAACGCCGAATCCGGTGCTTTTGCAGATCCTGCATGAGTACGGCATCGGAACGGACTGTTCGTCCAAGACGGAGCTGATGCTGTCTGCAGCATGCGGCATTACCGGCGGGGATATCATGTTTTCTTCCAACGATACACCCGCAGAGGAATTTGTTTACGCAGATCAGCTCGGAGCTACCATCAACCTCGATGATTTCACCCATATCGAGTTTCTGGAAAAAGCCCTTGGCGGACGTTTCCCAAAGACGCTTTCCTGCCGCTATAATCCGGGCGGCGTTTTCAAGATGAGCAACGGCATTATGGACAATCCGGGAGATGCGAAATACGGCATGACGAAAGAACAGCTTTTTGAGGCATATCGCATTTTGCATGAAAAAGGGGTTGAGCGGCTTGGCCTGCATGCATTTTTGGCAAGCAATACCGTGACCAATGAGTATTATCCGCAGCTTGCCGGACAGCTCTTTGAACTGGCTGTTTCCATCAAGGAAGAGATCGGCGTGAGCCTTTCCTTTATCAATCTTTCCGGCGGCGTCGGCGTGCCTTATGTAGAGGATGCAGAGCCGAATGATATCCGAAAGATCGGAGAGGGAGTCAGGGAACAGTATGAGCGCGTTTTGGTGCCCGCAGGCATGACAGACGTTGCGATCTTTACGGAAATGGGACGTTTCATGATGGCGCCTTATGGCGGCCTTGTAACAAAAGCGATCCATGAAAAGCATACCTATAAAGAGTATATCGGTGTGGATGCCTGTGCTGTGAATCTGATGCGCCCTGCAATGTACGGTGCTTATCATCATATCACGGTCCTCGGCAAGGAAGATGCGCCGAAGGACGAGACGTATGACGTGACCGGATCCCTTTGCGAGAATAATGATAAGTTCGCGATCGACAGGAAACTGCCGCAGATCGATAATGGCGATTATCTCTTTATCCATGATACGGGAGCGCACGGTTTTGCCATGGGTTATAACTACAACGGAAAACTCAAATCCGCAGAGCTTCTGCTGCGGGAAGACGGTAGCGCAGTGCAGATCCGCAGACCGGAAGGACCTATGGATTATTTCGCGACCTTTGACGGCATGCCGGTATTCGATGAACTGAAAAAACAGATGGAAGCAGTATCGAAACTCGGTTCATGACAGGCTGATCTGAGGTGGATCGAAAAAAAGCATTTTTACTTGCATTGTGTCAATATCTATGATAAACTACTGATTTGTCAGGAGAAAAGAAACACTTTCTGACAAGCAGTGCGCCGGCGTGTCGGAATGGCAGACGAGGCAGACTCAAAATCTGTTGTGGGCAACCACGTGCGGGTTCAAGTCCCGCTGCCGGCATTGAAATGAAAACCGCAAACAGGCTCAAAAAAGGGTCTGTTTGCGGATTTTTGTTTTTCCTTTGCAAAAAAAGTGATAGGAACATGGGGAAAATTGTGATATACTAATGATTGGTTGTAGAGCAATAAACTACTAATATATGGCAGTAGAAAGCCCGTTATGAAAATACGAAGTAATAGATTAGTGATTTAATTCGGAGGAATTAAGATGGCAGAGTGGATTGCCGTTGTAGATGATGATGCGATGAATCTCAGAACAGCCGGCATGATCCTGAGCAAGAACGGGATGCGTGTGACGGCGTTTAAATCGGGTCAGCTTCTTCTTGATTATGTATCCCAGGGAAATCGTCCGGATCTGATCCTGCTGGATGTTATGATGCCGGAGATGGACGGATTTGAGACCATTGTCAAGATCAGAGATCTGGAAAAGACGATGGGCGGAGAAGAGATACCGGTTATTTTTCTGACAGCAAATGACGATGAATCGGCTGAGACCAAGGGCCTGTCCCTTGGCGCGATGGATTTTATCAAAAAGCCCTTCGTTCCGGATGTGCTTGTCATGAGAGTACGCCATACGATCGAACTGGTTTGCCTGCAAAGGGATCTCGAATCAGAGGTGATCAAAAAGACAAGAGAAAATGAGGAGCTTTCCATTCAGGTGGTGCTTGCCATCGCGGATGCGATCGATGCGAAGGACACCTACACGAACGGTCACTCCAGAAGAGTGGCAAAGTATTCGAGGGATATTGCGGCAAGGCTCGGTTATACGGAACAGCAGCAGTCGGATATTTATATGATGGGACTTTTGCATGATGTGGGCAAGATCGGTGTGCCGGATGCGGTGATCAATAAGCCTGCTAAGCTGACAGATGAGGAATTTGAGCTGATCAAATCCCATCCGGAGCGTGGTGCCAGGATCTTGGAGAACATCAAGGCGATGCCGCAGCTTGCTACCGGCGCTATGTGGCATCATGAAAAGTATAATGGTACGGGTTATCCGGACGGACTGGCCGGAACGGATATTCCCATTGAAGCGAGGATCATCGCTGTGGCGGATGCCTATGACGCCATGAGCAGCCGCAGAAGCTATCGTGACGCGCTTCCGCAGGATGTTGTGCGTTCCGAGATCGAAAGAGGACGCGGCACACAGTTTGACCCTGCGATCGCTGATATCATGATACGCATGATCGAGGAAGATGACGGATACGCAATGCGCGAACATTGATGGATAGCGCATAAAAATCTTTTATTGACAAAGGTATCCAAATATGGTAGTTTAATAGAGCGGTTGTAAAAAACTGCTTTTAGTAAAAGCCGATGTGGCTCAATTGGCAGAGCAGCTGATTTGTAATCAGCAGGTTATCGGTTCGAGTCCGATCATCGGCTTTTTTCTTTTGGAACAATTTCGTTTCAAAATGCATTTGGACCTTTAGCTCAGTTGGTTAGAGCAACCGGCTCATAACCGGTCGGTCCTGGGTTCGAGTCCCCGAAGGTCCACGAAGATATGACTACTTCGCGAAGCAGCCGGAGTAAGAAAATAATGGCCCAGTGGCTCAGTTGGTTAGAGCGCCGCCCTGTCACGGCGGAGGTCACGGGTTCGAGTCCCGTCTGGGTCGTTTTTCATCGGATCAGATGAGAAGGTTCGCGGGTATGGCGGAATAGGCAGACGCAAGAGACTTAAAATCTCTCGGACTTTTGTCCGTGCCGGTTCAAGTCCGGCTACCCGCACTGTGAATTCAAAAAAGAATGAATAAGGTCTATGAGCAGGGATTCCGGAGGGAGTCCTTTTTTCATAATATGGGTAATCTGTATGGATAGGTGCATTGAGAAAAAAGCATATCTGGGCAGGGAAGATCTGACGGAGCTTGTGATCTGCGAAGAGATAGACGGGATCGGTGACTGGGCCTTTGCGGGCTGCCGGAATCTGCGCAGGATCGCACTGCCGGAAACAGTCAGCGAAATCGGCAGGGACATATTTAAGGACAGCTTATCGCTTTCCATGATCGCGGTCTGCAGCATGGAAAAACTGTTGTCATCCGGGCTTTTCCCGATGCTGTCAAAACAGGAGGCCATCCTGGCGAGGCTTCGGGTGGACTCATTTTTGCACTTCCCGCCTTCCAATCCGGCTGAGATGATAGCAACGGATCCGGCAAAATGGGTGCCTGCGCTGACAGACAGGCTTTCTGCTTTTCTGATCCGTCCGGATGATGCGGGATTTGTTCCGTTTCTGGCCAGCGGAGAAGAGGATTACGAGGAGGGCGATGCGGCGCGCGGACTTTTTATGGAAAAGAGAAAGCGGGCAAAGTGTCAGGCTGCGGCAGACCGGCTGATGCTCGATGAAGTGTATCGTGAAAGCGCCGGGAATGCCGAAAAAGCGGAGAGTACGGCAGAAGCAGTTTCACTGACCGGAATAGGAGAGCGTGAAGTAGGGAAGGTTTTGCAGGCTGAAAAAAAGGAGAGTAAAATAGAAGCGGTTTTGCTGACCGATAAAGAGAGCGCGCAGCTGGCAGAGGTGCTGAAATCCTCCGATGCTGCTTATGTGGTCTTGGCGGAGAGCAGGGAACTTCTTGAAGAGTCGGTAAAGCTTTATTCGAAGCTCGGACTTTTAAGCCCGGCAGCCGTGACGGTTTTGATGACCATGATACCGCAGGAGAACATCCAGCTTCGCAGCCTTTGCATGCGATATACGAATAAGACGAAGCGGTTTACGCTTTGAAACAAAAAAAGAGACCGTTGCCGGTCTCTTTTTTTATCTAAGATCAGTCTTTTTTGTCATCATCTCCGGAATCGAAGATTTCTTCCACGGTCTCGGATACAGCTTCTTTAGCCTGCTCTGCAGCTTTCTCAGCGGCCTCTTTTGCTTCAACGGCTGCATCCTTTGCCTTTTCAGCTGCTTCGGCGGCAGCATCCTCGATATCCGCTTCGTCCTCGTCAAAGAAGAAGTCTTCGTCTTCTTCATCAACCGGGCGGACCTTGCCGTAGAGATCCTTTGCTTTATCCTTGGCGCCGTCATAGAGGTCTTTCGCCTTATCCTTGGCGGTATCAAATACGTCTTTTACCTTATCCTTGTTTGCGTCGTAAAACCCTTTGGCCTTGTCGACTGCGGGAGCGGTGAAATCCTTTACGACATCAGCTGCATCGGAAGCAAGAGCGGAAGCGTCCTTTTTCACAGCATCAAGGGATACATATTTGCGGGAAGTATCTTCGTCATCAAGAAGATCCTCATCGTCAAAATCAAAATCGAAGTCGTCATCGAAATCGTCATCGTCAAACATCGATTCTTCTTTCTTTTTATTGTAATAATAAACGCCTGCCGCTGCGCCGATGATCGTACCAAGCAACATCAGTTTACCGAATTTTTTTGCCATTTCAAGCTCCTTTCCCGGAATCCGGCTCCCAGCCATTTCGTGTCCGGATCCACAACCCATATACATTATTTTTGCCGTTGCCGACATTATTATTTTACTCGAAATTTCCATAAAGTACAAGCAATTTTCGGAAAGTTTGTAGATAGATTCTGAAAAGAATGGTATGATAGGAATATGCAATATAACACGGAGGCTGCCATGAAAGAAACATTATATACGATACCGCTGACGGACGCTTTTCACGCAGGGGACGAATGCCCTTTTTGTTATGTGGAAAGGGATGTGGAACAGGATATCCTTGATCTGGTTCTCGGCTCAAGCGCATCCTATATGGAAAGCGATATGCGCGATATCACGGACCGGGCGGGTTTTTGCAGAACACATTTTAAGAAAATGTTTGATTATGGAAATACGCTGGGGAATGCATGGATCTTAAAGACACATTATATCAGGATGGAAAAAGAATTAGCAGAACAGATAAAGATGTATGCGCCGGGTAAGGTCTCGTTTTTGAACCGTCTGAAAAAGGAAGAAGACTCATCGAATCCCATTGCAAAATGGGTGAAGGAAAAAGAGGATTCCTGCTATATCTGCACCAGTTACAAAAAAACGTATGACAGGTATCTGGACACCTTCTTTTTCATGTATAAAAAAGACGGCGAAATGAAAAAGATGATCGAAGAGAGCAAGGGCTTTTGCCTGCACCATTTCGGTGATATCTGCGGGCGGATGGAAAGTGAACTCGATGAGAAACAGGCAGCGGAGCTGCGAACGCTTTTGTTTGCCAAGATGGAAGAGAACTTAAAGCGTGTCGGAGATGATGTGGCATGGCTGATCGAGAAGTTTGACTATCGCAATAAAGATGCGGACTGGAAGAACAGTAAGGACGCTATTCAGCGCGGTATGCAGAAACTGCGTGGCGGATATCCTGCGGATCCGGTGTATCAGCAGAATAAATGATCTTACTGGCTGTGCCGGCACAGATTTTTCTCAAGGAGAGACAGATATTTCAGGCTTTCTTCGAGAAAAGCCTCCGGGTCCACATTACCGGTCAGAAACTGGTCATTTAAGATGCCGTCGGAAGCGTAAAGACAGAGCTTTAAGATATCGGACGGATCGATGCCCGGTTTGATCCTGGACACATGAGCACGGCCGTAGACCTCTGCGAGGAGCGCGGAGTATTGATCCATATTGTCGGCGAGAAGGCTGATCAGCTCTTCATCGTTTTCACGGAATGCACGGCGGATGAACAGCGGCATATAAGGGTAGTGGCGGATGATGTCACGTTTGACCAGCTCGAGCCGCTTTTGCAGTTCAAAAAAGTCCATGCCTTCCCTGGGAATGGAACGGTCATATTCCATACGCACATAACGGGTGCTGTATTCATACACATAAACATATAACCCCTGCTTGCTTCCGAAATAATGGAAGAGCAGTCCCTTTGAAATGCCGGCAGCCTTGACGATGTCATCGGTGCTGGCTTTTTTATATCCGTTCTCGGCAAAGAGTTTGCAGGCTGCGTTGATGAAACGGTCCTGTTTTTCGCGTGTCAGGTCATAAAATCGTTCGTTCATGTCAGTTCCCTTTAGAATTGATCGGCAGTGATCGGTTTCGGATTATCTTGCCGGGCTTTATATTGTAAATATGTCTTTTTTGTAGAATCCTTATATAGTTTATCATCTGGAGGGTGTATATGCAAGATGTTGACAAATAGAAACCAATGTGATATCATAATGATATCAAACGAGAGCCGGTCAGAATGTGAACGGAAGTCAATCCGGGCAGTCATGACCAAACCCGACCGGCTCGATCATCGACTGTGATCATATAGCAGGAGGAGAACATGAGCGTATTAAAGATCGAAAACTATACCAAAATTTACAGTGGAACCAAGAAGGCAGCGGATAATGTTTCGCTGACCGTGGAAAGCGGAGATATCTTCGGTTTCATCGGCCATAACGGCGCGGGCAAATCCACCACCATCCGGGCGATCGTCGGTGCGCTGGATTTTACGGATGGGGAGATCTATATCGACGGGCATTCGGTGAAGAAAGAGCCCATGGAGTGCAAAAAGATCACCGCCTATATCCCGGACAACCCGGATCTGTACGAGAACCTGACCGGCATTCAGTATCTGAATTTCATCGGCGATGTTTTTGATGTGGATGCAAAGCTGCGGCAGAAGAGGATACAGGAATACGGTGACAAACTCGAGATCACCTCAGCCCTGGGCGATCCGATCTCTTCGTATTCTCACGGCATGAAGCAGAAGGTTGCGATCCTCTCGGCACTGATCCATGAGCCAAAACTCATGGTCATGGACGAGCCTTTCGTCGGGCTTGATCCGAAGGCAGCCTATATGCTCAAGGAGATCATGCATGAGATGTGCGCCCGCGGCGCAGCGATCTTTTTTTCCACGCACGTGCTGGACGTGGCGGAAAAACTCTGCAACAAAGTGGCCATCATCAAGGAAGGAAAGATCCTGACGCAGGGCACCATGGAACAGCTGGTAGGAGATAAATCACTCGAAGAAGTATTCCTGGAGGGTGTCGATGAAAAATAAACAGATGCTTTTGCTTCGCACGCTGCTTTTGTCCACCAGCATGCTGAATGTAAAGAAGACGACAAAGGATAAACAAAAGAAAAAGAAGATCACCGGTGCTTTTATCGGAATGGGCGTTTTGTATCTGATGCTCATCGGTTATTGTATTATGACAGCCATCGGTTACGGCGCCTTCGGGATGGGAGATAAGATTCCGGCCATGACGGCCCTGGTCATCGCCGTGCTGGCTTTTATCATGACCATCATCAAAAACAACAGCTATCTGTTCGGATTCAGTGAATACGAGATGCTGATGGCGCTTCCGTTTACGGAAAAGCAGATCGTCGCCGGCAAGTTTTTATACATGTACATCAAAAGCCTGCCCTGGCATTTATCCATCTCACTTTCCATGCTGGTTTCCTACGGGCTTTTTGTGCGGCCGGCAGGGCTGGTGTATCCGATCTGGATCGTGCTGACATTTTTCCTGCCGCTGATCCCCATGCTGCTTGCCAGCCTTTTGGGCTTTGTCATTGCCAGGATCGGTATCGTTTTCAAGCACTGGAAGCTGGTGCAGACGATCCTCAGTTTTGCCATAGTGATCCTTTCCTTTTGTTCGCGGTTCTTTTTCGAAAAACTGTTCAGGGAAAATGCGGTCTCTGATATCATGACAAGCGTTTCGGACTTTACGGACGGCGTGGGAAAAGTATATTTTCCGCTGGCATGGTTTGAAGACAGTATCGTGCGGACAAAAGTTTCCGGTATGCTGCTGATCGTGGGTGTGTCGATCCTTTTGTTCGAGGGCGTATTTTTCCTGTATGCACGCTCCTATAAAAAGATCAACAGCAAGATGAAGGTGGGCGTATCCGGTCATGCGTTTGCATTGAAGGGGCAGAAGAAAAAAAGTAAGGTCATTGCCATCGCAAATAAAGAGATGCGCCGCTTTTTGGGATCGACCGTATTTCTTGTCAATGGGAGCATAGGATATCTGTTTGCCGTAGTGGCCGGCCTGATCTCCCTGTTTGTAGGGTTTGACCGTCTGATCGACATGGTGACACAGAGTGCGCCCCTGACCACGGAGATGATGACCCCCGCGATCCCGTTTGTGGTTTATTTCCTGACGGGCATGATGGCTCTGACCAGCAGTTCGCCTTCACTGGAGGGGAAAAATTACTGGATCATCAAATCCTCTCCTTTGTCGGGAAAGCAAATCTACCACGGAAAGATCCTGGCAAACCTGTATATTTCGATCCCTGCGCAGCTGCTTGCAACAATTTGCATGTGCATCAGCGCAAAGGCCGGCCCGGCAGTGACGATCGGCAATGTTTTGCTCGGAATCATATTGTGTCTGTTTTCCGCAACCTTTGGCTGTGCCTGCGGGATTCATTTTATCAAGCTGGAATGGCAGAATGAGGTCGAGGTTGTCAAGCAGGGAGCGGCTGTTGTGGTCTATATGTTCCCGAACATGATCCTGACCTGCGTGTGGCTGGT
>JAEEKC010000224.1 GCA_016282215.1 Lachnospiraceae bacterium | reverse complement strand
GAATAACCCGGAGCTGGAGCAGTATGAAGTGGGATATGCCGTTGTTGCAACTGACGGATCTTCCTATAAGCTGGAGCATTTGGAGATCAAGTAAAGGAGAGCGTTTTAGGGCATTTTAAGGCCATTGAAAAGTTTTTTGAAAAAAGTGTTGACAAGTATCCTTGTCAGTGATAGTATGTGAATCACAGAGAGATGACAATGAAAGTTGTCAAAATGAAACCAATCATTGTCAGAATGGAACGAAATCTTGTCAAGATGAACGAAAACACTAAAGAGTCTGGGAGGACAGATCAATGGCAGATAACAAAGGAAAAGGATGCAGCTTTACACAGATATCCAAATACGTTTTGAAAAGGGAAAACTTCGATTCCTTTGAGGCACTTTTGCCCAAGGATGAGCTGATCGCAAAGATGAATGAGGTACTTACACCCTTTATCGATCAAAGCGGAAAGAAAACCTACCACGATGCAGGCATCATCTATGCGATGTACAAAAAGGTCGCAAAAAATAAAGAGCTGATCGCCATCGCGATCCTGAAGCGCGTAGCAGGTGAGCCGGAAGAAAAAAAGGGTCTGGAGAAGATATTTGAAAACTCCGTTGATATTTATGAACTGACAGATAAATTTGTCCTTCCGGAATATAAGGAAGATGAAGAATTTTTCGATGAAACGGTTCTTTCCCATCTGGAAGACATTGTCGGCTGCGGCCAGGCAAAAGAGGCTTACTTCGAAGATACGAGGATCTATGTAAAAGAACGCGTGAAAGGGATCAGCCAGGCGCTCTACAGCCTTCTCATATTTGCCGGATTTGCATGCCTGTGGGGAACGATCATGCACAGCGTTGCGCTCGGCCTTTGCTTCGGCGCATGCTTTTCCACCTGCTTTGGTCTGACAACGGCCCGCTCGAAAACCGGAAAGGAGCAGGTCACTGCGGAGGAGACAACGGATTCACAAACCGGAGAAGAATCATAACAGATTATCACAGTAAGCAGGAGGTACAGTATGCCGCTTTACAATCACTTAAAAGAAATGCGGGCACGCCTCGGTGTTAACCAGCAGGAAATGGGTGCACTGGTGGGAACCAGCCGCCAGACGATCAGTCAGATCGAGCGCGGTGATTATTCCCCGTCAGTTACACTGGCGCTTAAGATCGCCAAAACCTGCGGCGTTACCGTGGAAGAAGTATTTGATTATGTAGAAGAGGAAGGTGAGAAAAATGCCTAAAAAGAATAACCGCACCATAGCTGTCATTTTTATTCTGCTCATTGTTGTCAGTCTTATCATCGGGTATTTTATCGGCGGTGTTACGAACAAACTGTCTTCATCGACGACCGTAGTTGAACTGTTTGACATTATGAAACAAAACCTGATCCGGTTGATGCCTTATGCGGCGCTTTCGCTGAATCTGATCATGTGCATTCTCGGATTCTGTCTTTACGCAAAAAGCAAAAAGATGTCTGAAACATGGGACGGCGAAGATGAGGAAGTCATTGACCGGATAGAAGAAAGGCAGAGCATTGCCCTGATCATTCCTTCTGTCATGATGATCTTCAACTTCCTTTTCTTCGGCATCGGCTTTGCTGTGGATGCAAATCTGAAAAACGGATTAACGCCGGAAAACATCGGGCTGGGTATTTCCTTTTTAACGTTCATTCTCAGCTATGTCTGGGAAATCATTCTGCAGGCGCAGGTGATCGACCTGGAAAAGAAACTGAATCCCGAAAAGAAGGGAAATATCCTGGATATGAAATTCCGCAGTGAATGGATCGAAAGCTGCGACGAAGCGGAACGGATGACCATTTACCGCTCGGCCTATGATGTCTATAAGCTTATGAGCAATCTGTTCATCTATGCCTGGCTGCTGACCTTCATCGTTTCCGCAGCCACTTCGAGGAATGGATGATGAAAAATACATCCAAATGAAAGCTTCTCATATTTTGGGACATGAATTGAATTTGGAAAATCCCAAATCTTTTAATGATAAGCTTAATTGGTTGAAACTTCATGACAGAAATCCCGAGTATACCCTTATGGTTGATAAGATAGAAGCTAAAAAATGGGTTGCGGGCAAAATTGGCAAAGAGTATGTAATACCGGCGCTTGGAGTATGGGACAAAGTCGAAGATATAGATCCATCTAGTCTTCCTAATACTTTTGTTTTGAAATGTAATCATGAAAGTAAGGTTCACATCTGCAGAAATGGAATTATAACTGAAGATGCAAAAAAGGATCTGAAAAAACACCTTAAAAATAATAACTATTATAGACTTAGAGAATGGCCTTTCAAAGATATAGAAAGACGAGTGTTTGCTGAAGAGTTCATTCCGTCTATAGGTGGAGAAGATACAATAGAATATAAGCTGACATGTTGCAATGGAAAAGTGAAAATGATCACTATTTGTTCCGGGCCTGCACACGTTGAAAACGAAAGAAGATTCAATGATCATTACACACCGAACTGGGATAAGTTGGATTTTTATGCCATATATAAAAACACAGGGAAAGATTGGAAAAAGCCCGAATTTATGGATAAAATGATAGAACTATCTGAAATTTTGGCTGTCGAAATACCGACTGTTAGAGTTGACTGGTATTATCATGAAGGCAGGATCTATTTTGGGGAAATGACATTTTATACCTGGGGGGGCTTTATTCCATATGTGCCCCAGACGTTTGATGATGTAATGGGAAGTTGGGTTACATTGCCTAAATTGAAGTGATTTATCTATGTGTGGAATAGCAGGTTTTTGCAATCTTAGACATAATTGGAAGTCTAACATTGAAAAAATGAATAACAGCATGATACACAGAGGTCCGAATGCAGGAGGAACGTGGTCGTGCGGTGACGGCTCT
>JAEEKC010000223.1 GCA_016282215.1 Lachnospiraceae bacterium | reverse complement strand
GCTCCGTCAATGACGCCTGCCATTTCAAATTCTCTTCCTTCCCTGTCTGCAATGGTCCTGTGCAGGTACATAAAGCCACCGCATTCTGCCAGTGACGGGATTCCGTTTTCAATAGCTTCTTTGATCGATGCGCGCATGCCTGTATTGTTGCTCAGCCTTTCAAGATGGTTTTCGGGATATCCGCCTCCAAGCAGGATTCCGTCAGCCTCTTCAAACAGCGCTTCATCGTGCAGCGGAGAAAAATACCGGATTTTGACACCGAGTTTTTCAAACATCTCCAGGTTCTCTTTGTAATAAAAACAGAAGGCCTCATCATAGGCCACGGCGAGGGTCAGCTCCGGCCCGGATGATATAGCGCAGACTGTATCCGACATTACGATCGATCCGGCTTCCTGTTCCGCCAGTTCCGATTTGTTCGGATCCATATCTTCTGTCAGCATGGCTCTTCCGTCTGACTCTTCCGGTTCCTGTGTCAGTGATGTAGATCCATCCACATCCATCTTATCTTCCGGCATTGATTCTTGTCCGTCTGCGTCTACATGATTATCCATCAACGTCAGTAGCCCGTCCAAATCCACATGCGCTTCCAGCAGTGAAGAGGCAATCTCTATCCGTTCTTTGATGTCATCGATCTCTCCCGGGAGCATCAGTCCCAAATGCCTGCTCTTTATGCCTATCCCCGGATCCTTCGGAAGAAACCCATGAAGTTTTACATCATCTCTTAAGGATGTAATCTCATCTTCCAACACCGGTTTTAGTTTTTCATAAAAGCTTTCCGTGATCCGGTTGAGTATCACGCCGCGGATCAGTTTTTTTGTATCGTCCAGAAGCATTCCTTTGATCAGGGAGATCACGGTCCTTCCAATCCCGGATGCATCAACCACCAGAATGATGGCGGCATCTGTCAGGTCTGCGATTTCATAGGCCGAGCCCTTTGTTCCCGATACGGACAATCCGTCATAGAGACCCATCACTCCTTCGATCACCGCAACCCCCGCTGAGCACGCAGACAGGATTTTTCTGACACCCTCTTCTCCTGCAAAAAAAGTATCCAGATTCCGGCTTTCGACCCCAAGGATTTTTTTATGAAACAAGGGATCGATATAGTCCGGTCCGCACTTAAACCCGGCTACATCCATCCCTCTGTCTTTCAGCACTTTTAAAAGCGTACAGGTTACTGTTGTTTTTCCGCTGCCGCTTCCCGGAGCCGCCAGCATGATCCTGTTTGTGGTTTGTTTTTTCATGGTCTGCACCCTATTTCAAATAACGTTATAATGTGAATGAAAAAATCCATACCGGATTTTGGCCCTTCATCATATGATAGCTGCCCACCTTTTCCACGTCAGTGACCGTAATCATCATCGCACTTTCATCTGCAGGCTTGTAAGTATCTATAATCCTTTTTGTCTGCTCTATGGTTTCAAGGCTCACCGCATTGATCACAAAGCGGATACCGTCCCCTTTTTTGTGCAAAACGGATATGATCTCAGCAAGCCTTCCGCCGCTGCCCCCGATAAAAACACAGTCCGGTTTTTCCAGATCCAGCAGCACGCTTTCCGCTTCTCCTTCGATCAGGGTAATATTGGATAGTCCGCTCTTTTCTATGTTCTTTTGGATCAGCAGAGCTGCCTCTTTCTTTTTTTCAATGGTGGTCACCAAAAGGCTCGGATCAAGACCGGCTGCTTCAATGGCAACCGAGCCGGTGCCGCCGCCGATATCATAAAAGATGTCTCCTGCACGAAGCCCCAGACGGATCAGACTTTCATGGCGGATGCACGCTTTTGTCATGGGAATCTTATCCCGGATGAATGCATCATCGCTCTTGACCGGAACAAGGGACTTGGCAACGGGATCGTTATTGCGGATCAAAAGTGAGATGACACCTTTCTCGTCATATGTGAGCGCCTCCTCTAAGGACAGTTCCCGGATGCTTTCATTTTCATACGATAGATTCGCACCGGCTGTGATCTGCGCATCTATATTGCGTTCAAGGAGTTTTTCGGCAACCCTTCCGACATCAGAAGCGCCGGAAAGCAGCGCAAATACTTTCCTGTTTTGACGTACTCTATCTGCAAGAATGCCGATATCTCTTTCTTCATTTTTCCCATGCAGACTCAGCAGGACGGCATCCTCGTAGCTTTCCCCGCACTTTGCTGCCAGATAAGAGACTGATGATATCCCGGGCAGTGTCACGAGGCAACAATCCTTGTTCCACTCCTTCAGTTTTTGTTCCATTCCCTTTGCGCCGCTGTAAAAACCGATATCACCGGAGAATACGATCACGGCTTCCTTTGGCCGCCGGTCTTCAAGTAGCGGAATGATATCCGACGCTTTGTATTTTGCAATCTTTTCCCGGCACCTGACATCCTGCAAAAGCCGCTCTGCGCCAAATACCAGATCGGCTCGTTCAAGTGCCTCCGACGCCTCTATAGTCAGTCCTTTCGGGTTTCCCATTCCCATACCGACCAGAGTGATCCGGGGCACATATACATCTGATGGAAGCTCTTCTCCGGTAATGAATCTGTAAGCCTCTGCTATCCCGACTCCCTCTTCTTCGGCAGGTCTTGCGATCACATGCACACTTACGTCGCATGCCTTCGCGGCTTCGAGTTTTTCCCGGAAACCACCTGCAATTCCTCCGTCTTTGGTGATCAGATGACGGATATGATATTGTCTCATGAGTGCTTCATTCATTTCCCTGCCAAAGGGTCCCTGCATGGCAATGATGTGATCTGTCCGAAGACCCGCTTCTTCACACATCCGGATGCTTTCGAAAGAAGGAAGAACCCGGACATAGGTCCTCTCCTGCACCTCTTTTGTCACATGCTCCATGTACCTTCCCAGCTCCTTGCTGCCGGTCGTCAGGAGAATATTACCCTCACAGCCTGCCACCGCCTTTGCACAGGCTATGATATCCTCAAACTCTTCGTATGCTTTCTCTTCCATGGATGCCTCATCTCTCAGTACGCGGATATATTCGGCACCGACAGCATCCGCGGCGCGTTTCAGATTTCCGGTCACCTCTGTAGCATAGGGGTGGGTTGCATCGATCACAAGACATTCGCTTCTCCCATCGTTTTTACCATTGCCACCTTTAACTGCACTGTTTGCTTCTTTCGCTTTCTCTCTATCACTAACCCCATTTTTACCATTCAGAAACAACTTCCGCATCTGCATCTCGTCCATGCGCCCGACCAGAATCTCAGCATAAGGATTTTCTTCCATCATATCTTTTCCGTAGTCCGTTGCCACGCAGACCGTATGGGAAATCTCTTTTGCCGTCAGAAGATCTGACAGCATTCTTCCTTCTGTAGTTCCCGAAAACAGATAGATCTTTTTCATACTTCATATCCTCTGGGTGTGATCATTTTCCCGTTTATGATCTTTGTCTGTGAATTGCCAATAAAAACAGTAACAAACATATCCGCCTGCTCATCTGCCAGCTGTGACAATGTGCATACTTTTTTCTCGCAGCCTTCCCTTCCGATATTCCTGACATACCCGCAGGGCGTATCGCCATCCAGTTCCCCCAGCAGGATGCTGCAGGCTTTCCGCAAATGATCTGCCCGTCCCTTGCTCGCAGGATTATAGATTGCCATACAAAAATCCCCCTTGACCGCGCCCAGGAGCCGCTTTTCGATCACTTCCCACGGGGTCAGCAGGTCGCTTAAACTGATCACGCAAAAATCTGTTGAAAGCGGAGCGCCAAGAACCGCACCGCCGCTGAGGGCTGCAGTCACGCCCGGTATCACGGTAACATCCGTAAACCCTTCCCTTTCCGCAATCTCCAAAAGCGGAGAGGCCATGCCATACACCCCTGCATCACCGCTGCAGATAAGCGCAACGTTTTTCCCTGCTTTTGCAAATTCCACGCACTTTTCACACCGCTCAATCTCGCCGCGCATGCCGTTTTCGTAAAATTCCTTATCCGGATAGTTGCCCCTGACCAGTGCAATGTAAGTTTTGTATCCGGCGATGATATCGCACTCTTCCAGCGCTTCCTTCGCCTGCGCCGTCATCATCTTCTCATCTCCGGGGCCGATGCCCACGACAAAAATTGTCCCCATTACTGTCCTCCTGAAAGTTAGCATATGCTTACTTTTATCCGCAGTTTCCTCTTCCGATTCGGCAAACACAAACAGACCGGACTCTACACTTCATTCAACCGAGAGCCACGTTGTTTGTGCGCTTTGCGATCGCTACGGTCATGCCGTCCCTGCTTTGTTTTTTCAGTATGAGCTGCGCTCCTGCTCCCGCTCCCAGCACGGCAGCACGCTCGCAGACATTATCAACACCCACTGTCTGCCTGACAAACTCGGATGCCTCAAATGTCCCCTCAGCTTTACTCAGCAGGGCTGCATCAAAGGACAGAACCGGTAACCTGTAATGGTCTCTGAGAGCTGTGATCGCCGGTTCATCCTCTTTGACATCGATGGTGCAGATCGCATAGATATCACTGACCTGAAGGCCTGTTTTTTCTAATATTTCCCGGAAGTATGCATCCGCCTGATCCGCATCCTTCCCGCGTTTCATCCCGAGACCAACCGTATATTTCTTCGGAGACAACAAAAGTGTATATTCCGCATCCGTCTCATCCGCTACCACCACATCCACTTTTTCCTTTGGCGGATAATCCTTGATGGAAAGCGTGATCTTTTTCTCCTCTATTGCTTTCACGGAAACCCGTTTGATACCTTCCCGGTTTCTGACAGACAGACGGTTTTCCGCTGCAAACGTATCTACGGAGAATGCGTCGTTCACATCCGTAGAGGTGGTGATCACGGGCAGCGCATCTATGAGAGATGCAATGGTCGCGGCAAGCTTGTTGCCACCGCCCGCGTGCCCGGACAGCACCGGGATCACGAACTGTCCGTTATCATCGATCACGATAACAGGACAGTCAATGAATTTGTCTTTGACAAGGGGACTGACAGCCCGGACTGCGATCCCGACCGCACCCACAAAGATCAGGGCATTTCCCGGAAGAAAGACGGAGTCTGCCCATTCCCCGATGGTCGTATCGATCCGGATCAGACCTTCCGGAACTTCGCCCTCTGCCCTGCAAATATAGCCCGTAGCCGGTTTGATCCCTGCCTGATCACAAGCCCGGTTGATCTTTTCTATGATACGGGCTCCGTTTTCCGTAAAACAAACTGCCAGTTTTCTCATTCTTTATTTTCCTTCCCCATACCGGTACACCGGTTCCGGTTAAACATCCCTGCCAGACATATCCTCTCCAGCGCTCCACGCTTATCAGACTGAAGATTTTCGATATTCCGTAGAAAATGTGGGATCGTATAGTTTGGATCTTTCATAGCCGCTTTGGGCCACGACATCTCCCACAAGCACAACAGCCGTTTTGGTGATCCCTTCTTTCTTTCCTTCATCTGCCATTGTCAGAACCGTGCAGCGGATGCATTTTTCTTCCTTCCACGTTGCCTTATACACAATGGCAACCGGTGTCTGTGGCGCGTATCCGCCTGCGATCAGTTCTTCCGATAAACGATCCAGCATTCCGGCAGACAGATAGATTGCCATGGACGCACCATCCATCGCAAGCGACCGGATGCTTTCTTCCTTCGGAACCGCAGTCCTTCCTTCTGCCCTTGTGATGATCATCGTCTGGGAAATGCCCGGAAGCGTATACTCCAGATTCAGAGCGGACGCCGCTCCAAAGCAGGCGCTGACTCCCGGCGTGGAATCATAGGGTATGCCTTCTTCATCCAGAAGGTCCATCTGCTCCCTGACAGCGCCGTATATGCTCGGCTCGCCTGTGTGGAGCCTCACAATATCCTTCCCTTCGCGCGCGGCTGCCACCATGACAGAAACAACCTCCTCAAGGGTCATCACCGCACTGTTATATACCGCAGAGTTTTCCTTTGCATATGTCAAAAGTTCCGGATTTACCAGGCTTCCCGCATAAATGATCACATCTGCCTGCTTTAATAGATTCATTCCCCTGACAGTGATCAGATCAACAGCTCCCGGACCGGCTCCAACAAAATGTACCATGTTACTCCCCCTTATACCGCCTGGTCCTCTCTCAGAATTTCTTCTGCTTTCCCGGTTTTACCAAGCAATCCATATTTGTTTGAATAGATCATGCACTCTGTTTCCATCTGACCGGCGGCGCGTTTTTGCAAATAAAACCCGGCTCTTTCACAGATATAAGAAAAACAGTCCTTCTCGATTTTCTCATTTCGGAGGATCTCTATGGCTTCCTCCGTGGTAGCGCAGTCAAGTATGGTGGTCAGTGCTTTTTCGGATGCTCCGCATCTGATGGCGGCCGCTGCCATCAGCTCCATTCTGCAGTCTGCTTCCCCGGAATGGGTATTCATGATCCCGCCGGACACCTTGATCAGTTTTCCGATATGACCGCAAAGGAGCAGCCTTCGAAATCCCAGTTCCTTTGCCATATCGATGGTATCACCGATATAATTGGCACATTTCACGGCGCGGTCCAGATCATATCCATACTGATCCTTCATAAAATTTAGGCCGTAGTTTCCGGGCGATATCACCACGGTTTCTTCACCCATAGCACGATGCTGCCGAAGCTCCACACGGATGGTGTCTAAAAGCGCTTTGGTACTCATGGGCTCAACGATCCCTGTTGTACCGATGATGGAAATGCCGCCTTCTATCCCAAGCCTCGGATTAAAGGTCTTCTCAGCCAGTTTTTCTCCGCCGGGAACCGAGATTTCCACAAGCAGGGGATCTTTTAAGTCAAACAGATCCATGACCGCTCCCACTTCTTTTTCGATCATTTGCCGTGGAACTGAGTTGATGGCGGCTTCTCCCACCGGCTGGTCAAGGCCCGGACGTGTCACCTTACCGACGCCTTCTCCTGCCGTGATGATCACCTTTTTTTCGTGATCCCGGATTATATTTCTCTCTTCTGTGGTACCTGCTTCCACGGATATTTGATTATCTGTATTTAATACTCCTGCATCCGTCGAAGCGGATTGCAACTCATTACTATGAAGTCCATCCCGGAAACTGACCCTTGCAAAAACCAGGATCCCGTTTGTGATATCCGGATCATCTCCCGACTGTTTTCGGACAGCGCAGCGGACATAGTTTTCACCGATCGTAATTTCCTCGATCTTCGGAGTATAGCTTTCCCCCGCCGGCGTTTCGATCCTGATCTGCGTCTTTTCATTTCCGCTAAGAAGCATCCAGGCAGCAGCCTTGCTTGCCGCAGCCGCGCAGCTTCCGGTTGTGAACCCTTTTTTCATATCCTGTCCTTTTACGCTCTCCCGGCCCTACTGCTTTTCCGAGAGCATATTGAAATGATTCATTCCTACATGGAGTACAGTACAGCATTGCATATCGCCGCGGCAATATTACTGCCGCCTTTCCGGCCCCTGTTGATGATATAGGGAACCTCTGATCCGATGAAAAGTTCCTTCGCCCATACCACGTTGACAAAACCTACCGGAACGCCGATCACAAACGACGGCACAAAGATTCCTTCTTCCATCATTTCATATAGTCTGATCAGTGCAGTCGGCGCATTTCCTATGGCAAAAATGATCTCGCGGTTCATCCGTGATGCTTTTTCCATAGAGACCACTGCCCTTGTAACGCCTCGCCTTTTTGCCTCGGCCGCCACCTCTTCATCTGCCATAAAACAAAAAGCTTCTCCGCCGAACTGCGCCAGCTTTTTTTTATTGATCCCGGAAAGAGCCATATTCGTATCCGTTACAATACATGCGCCGCTTCTGATCAGCTCTTTCATACGGCTCACCGCCCCAGCGGAAAAAGTCAGCGACGAGGCATAATCGAAATCCGCTGATGTATGAATACAGCGTTTCGTAATCATCGCCGTTTCTTCATCCAAAGTAATTCCCATCCCTGTCAGTTCCTGCGATATGATCTCAAAACTCCTTTTTTCAATTT
>JAEEKC010000007.1 GCA_016282215.1 Lachnospiraceae bacterium | reverse complement strand
CATGGGCGACTACCGGAAGAAAGGCTTTGAGCTTGGCGATTACTTTTTCCGGCTTTTGCAAAAAGAGGAATTTGAAAAACTCGATGATCCGGAAGTCCGGCAGATCGTCGTGATCGATGCCCGTTACAGCATTGCCTTTTTCGAGGGTATTGTGGACGACGCAGAGCTGAACGAAAAACAGCTTACCTACCTGCAGCAGATGTATGATATTGCAAAGGATCCTTTCTACATCGAGCGGCTCGAGGGCTTCGACTGGGATTATCATATGTTCCGGACGCTGGAGTACTATCTTCTGGCTGTGGAAAACAATAATGCTGCCGGTTTTACCCCGGACCAGCTGGAGATCATCTATCAGCGCGGCCTGGAGTACCGGACACTCTGGAATGAAAAAAAGGACCACCTCAATCAGATCCTCGGCAGCGAGCAGGATACGGCCAGTATCGAAACCTTTGTCAGCCGCATCGAATATCTGACCGGCAGGGTTTCCAAGGAAGAATACCGCCAGCGTATGCTCGAATTGTATGAAAAGCGCGACAGCACCTGCTACGAAACGGGAAAAATGTACGCCAACATGGTGATCCCCGTAGAACTGGCGCATACCATCGATCCCGAATGCATCACGGAATATGAAAAAAGCATGATGCTCAAGATCTATCAGGATGTCATCAGTTTTGCCTTTCATATGCCAAACGGCAGCGGCCTGACTTCCATGCTCGAATATCTCTATGCCATCATTGACAACTTTGTGGAGATCCCCAGCCGTTTGACCTTTGAGGATATGGTGCTCGAATGCATGGCTGCCATCCACCCGCCCACCTACGTCCACTCTCAGATGGTGGGACAGCTTACGGAATGCCTGTGCGGTCATCTGATCCGCCTGATGCCGGAACGTCTGATCGGTGTCTGCGATACGACCAGCGCCGAAGACGTAAAGGAAAAACGCGGCGATATCCTGTATTTTGCTTATCATGCTGCCCTGTGCCATGACCTTGGCAAGATCAGTATCATCGATACCGTCTTCATGTACGGCCGCAAACTCTTGGATATGGAATTTGACCTGATCCAGACACATCCGAAAACCAGTTATGAACTGATGTGCCGTTTTTCTTCCACGAAAAAATACGCCGAGGTAGCTCTCGGTCATCATAAATGGTATGACAACTCCCGCGGTTATCCGGCTGATTTTGATACATCCACCAGCAAGGTAAAACCCATTACCGACCTGGTGCTTGTGGCTGACTGCTTAGATGCGGCCACCGACACCATCGGCCGCAGTTACCAGCGCGGAAAACAGCTTGACGACTTTATCGGCGAGCTGAAAGAAGGCAGCGGTTCGCGCTACGCTCCCTGGGTTCTTGACCTGTTCGCGGACGATGCGGTTCGTGAGGATCTTACCTATCTTCTGCGGGAAGGCCGCAACCAGAACTACCGGAATATGTACTACATGCTCCGAGAGATGCATGAAAGATAATCTGTCTGCACTCCCGGATTGATTTGATCACGTCGATATATATTGTGATGACGCTGCTTAAATTCATTTTCCGTCATCCAAACTGAGGTTACCATCCGTTATGAATGTTTTGAAAAGTAAAAAGTTTCTCTTTATTGCCGGTGGCTGTGCTGCCATCGCCATCGCAGCCGTCATTTTGATCCTGGTCCTTCGAAACAGGGATGCCTACCGCATCGTCAAGGTGTTTGAAGTGGACGGCTCCGCCAGCGTAAACCGCGCCGACAGCGGCAGCATAGATCCCTATGCCAACATGGTGCTTGTTTCCGGCGACCGTGTCAGTCTCGATACCGGTGAACTGACACTGCAGGCGGATGAAGATAAGTATATCTACCTTGAGGAACAGACGGAACTGGTACTGAACGCTACCGGCAATTCCGAACACAGCAAGACCAAGATCGATCTGGTCCGCGGCGCTATCACCAACGAGATCCAGAACAAGCTGATCGGTGATTCCAGTTATGAGATCAACACGCCGAACTCCACCATGTCCGTCCGCGGCACCATCTTCTATGTCCGCGTCTATGAAGTTGACGGCATCAAATATACGAACGTGGTGGTTTTTGACGGAAACGTATCCACCAGGCTGGTCTACAAGGACGGCACTCTCTCGGATGAAGAGGTCAATGTCACCAAGGGAAGCGAAGTCACCATTTATGAAGATACCAAAGTGACGGATTATGTATCGGGACCCGCACCCATCGATTTTGAAAACCTTCCTGAAAGCGTATTGCACGTTCTGCAGGATCTGATCCAGGGCGGCAGTGATGTTTCCATCACAGAAGAAGAGATCATCGCCATCCTAAACAACATGGAGTCCGAAGATAACGATGCTGACGCTGCCACTTCCGAAGAAGGCGATGACGAGGTTTCGGATGACGGGACAACGGATGGCTCCAGTAGTGAAACATCCGGCCAGACAGACGAAGACACTGATGATGAAGACGACGGATCGGATACCTCTGATACGGGCGATGGCACAGGCGGTGACGGAAACACATCGGATCAGTCTTCGGGACAAACCGGTGATACGGGAAATACCGGCAATCAGACCTCGGACAATACCGGGGACAATACTTCAGATAACCAGACGACCGACAACACCGGTGGCGGAGATAACGGAAATACAGGGGATAATAACCAGACATCTGACAACTCTTCCACGTTCACCGTTACCTTCATGTACAACGGCAGCGTCTTCGGCACGCAGAAAGTCGGAAAAGGCAAAAAAGCAACAGAGCCTTCCTTGGATCCCGCTCAGAGCGGCAGCTGGGACTTTGATTTCGATACAGCCATCAATGCTGACACAACGATCAACTGGAAGTAATTATGACTACTAATCAATCGGCAACGAAAAATCCGATATGAAAATACAGAAACAATAAACGAATACCAGATTCAAGAGGGGCACTTATGACACAAAGTTTACATGACAGAATAAATAAACTCTTCCTTCGCAGGCTTTTACCCATACTGGGCGGCATGGCCATCCTGTTTGCAGTACTATCCCATACCATCCGGGGCGCCGGCGTTGCTACGGATCCATCCGGCGTTGTATCCTATTCGGCATCGGGCGGTGTTATCACCCTCACTTCTGCCGAAAACAGCATTGTCATTTTGAAAGAGATCGGCGGCGAGACCGAATTGATCTTTCTTGATGCAGCCAACACCACGGTTCCCATAACATCTCCGTCCGGCATTGTTTTAGCGTCTGATACCATTACGCTGGTGCAGTCCGGAAGCACAAGTGTCGGCTCCATCACTAACAAGGCTGATTCCACTATTCTGATCAGCGGAAGCCATCAGGGCGATCTGACGAATGAAACCGGCGGTAACATTGAGATCAGCAGCACCGGCTCGCTGACCGGCAATCTGACGAACATTCCCGTCACCGGTACCATCACCGTCTCCGGCAGCTGCGATACCAACGGCATTTCCAATGAAGGTACCCTGCGTATCACTTCGTCAGGCCATGTATCCAGCGGCAATCTTTACAGCGACTATGTCCTGGCCAATGCGGGCACTCTTTCCATCAACGTGAACGGCCAGTTGATAAATATCGGCACCATGACCAACTCAAAAAGACTAGACCTGAACGGTTCGACCACTTTCGACAATCGGGGTGATTTTACCAATGAGACAGGTGCCTGGCTCTATCTCGTCGATGGCATGTCCGTCAAAAATACCAAAGACTCCTCACTGTCCACAGCCGGCGTATTCACCAACAACGGTTCCATCGATGTAGCGAACGGCACCGGCAGCCTGGATCTGAATGACTGGAATACTGTTTCCGGGACAAAGATCATCAATAACGGCACGATGGCAGCCGGCTACATGACCATCGGTCCCGGCTCAGGAACCTTCGAAGATGCAAGCAGTGCGGTTTATAAATCCATGGGGTATTCCTTCGAAAAGGATTCTTCCACCCTCAATGGTACGGTCATTGCCGACAGCACCACTAAGATCACCTCCGCAGGCGGCAGCTTCACTTTGCAGGTAGGCACCAAAAGCAAAAAGATCTCCGGCGTTATCACCGATGAGAAAGCACAGGATCTGATCGATAATAAACTGCCTTCCGATGTAGGCTGGTCTACATCGCCGCTTCCGGATTTCTATTTCGGACAGGAAAACAAATTACTCAGCCTCGTCACAACAGCGGATGGCTATGACGGAACCCCTTATCTTGAGTACTACAAAAGCGGAACCTGGACCGACGATCCGGATGAATGCTCATACTATGGGAATTATGAGGTACGCGCAGTCGCACCGGAAACAGATAACTACACAGAAAGCCATACCGGCAGCTTTTATTTTGATGTAACCGCCCTTCCCCTTGACGACTCCATGAAGGTCAACGCAACGGATTACGCTGCTCTCCAGGGTATGGCCAATGATATCTATACCAACAAAGATACCATCACTCTGAAAGCGAAAGAAGGATACCAGATCGCTTTCGCCAGTTATGCCGATGCCGATTTTGGCGATTCCGTCACCGTTTCGAAAGATGATCTGTATCTTGACACCGGTGAACTCAAATCCGGTTATGCCTATTACTTTTTAAGGGATAACAATCCCTCCTCATCAACATACAAAGCGATCACGAAAGAAGTCTGGATCGGAACAGCCGCCGGTTCCATTTGTCCGACCATGGGCAACGTCATCTTCGACAGCGAAGAACCCGATATCCCGGTAACGGTTGTACTTGACGGCTCCAATACCACAATAGCCCCCGGAACGACAACGCAGGGAAAGATCATGGAACTGAAGGTAACGGATAAAACTCTCGACAAGGTTGTTGTAACAGGACTCGGTGACCAGACACTGACCCGTGACAACGGGAAAGTTGCTGCCAGCGGCTCCGTGTATGCGGCCACCGTCACGCTGACCGCCACAGAGGGAGCAGCACAGGCTGTGACCATCACAGCCTATGATATGGCCGGGAACTACACGACCCTGAGTTTTTCCCTGAAATATCCCCTCGAGACCGCTACTGCTTCTGTTTCGGTCCCCGATACCGTGGTCGGAACAGCCTATGATCCTGATCTGACCACCAATTCAGACGGAACGCCTGTCTTTTACTACAAGCTCCTGACGGATCCGGATACGGCCTATAAGACGACAAAGCCCACGGCCGCCGGTACTTATTCCATCAAGGTGGAAATCCCTGCAACGGATTATTATACCGCTGTCAGCAACGAATCATCCTTTACCATCAGCAGAAAAACACCCACCCTCAGCATCACCTGTGCAAACACCGTCGTGGGAACGGATTATGAACCGGATGTTTCCACAACCTCAGACGGGACAGTAAAACTGCTCTACAAAAAAGCCGCCGATCCGGATACCGCCTATGATACGACGAAACCCACAGCTGCCGGCTCTTACATTGTTATGGCATCCGTTCCTATGACGGATACGTATAACGGCGCCTCTAAGACGGCTGCCTATACCATCAGCCGCAAAACCGTGGCTGCAGAGGTAACGATCAGCGACGTCACGGTAGGAAATGACTATGAACCGACCCTGACCACGGAATCCGACGGCAAAGCGTCCGCAACCTATCTTTACAAAAAAAGCACCGACGGCGAAAGCGCGTATGCAAGCACGAAACCGACCACTGTCGGCACTTATACTGTCAAAGCCGTCATTCCGCAAACGGAAACTTATAACGAGATCAGCTGCACGGCGACTTATTCCATTATCCGGCGCACCGCCGATGCCACCGTCCTGGTACCGGACACCATTGTCGGACAAAGCTATGAACCTGTCCTGACCACAGAATCCGACGGAAAATCCTCTGCAGTTTATCAATATAAAAAGAGCACGGATGATGACAGTTCGTATTCAGATACGAAACCCACCGCAGTCGGCACTTATACCGTAAAGGCAACCGTTCCGCAAACTGCAACCTACGAAACCATCACCTGCACATCCGAGTTTACCATTCACTCCAAGACCGTCGGCGATGCTTCCGTCGAGGTGCCCGATACCTTTGTCGGAACAAGTTATGCGCCGGTCCTGACCACAGATTCCGACGGCAAGGACGCTGCGGTCTATTACTACAAAAAAAGCTCGGATCCTGACAGCGCTTATTCCACCACGCAGCCCACGGCTGCCGGCACTTACACTGTCAAAGCCGAGGTTCCCGAAACGGCAACTTACGCGGCGCAGACCTGCACGGACACTTTTACCATTAAAAAGAAAACGCCCGAGGCCAAGGTCGAAATCCCCGATATGGTCATCGGAACGAGTTATTCTCCTTCGCTTACCACCACCTCCGACAAAGCGGCTGACACAGTCTATACGTACAAAAAAGAAGGCGACCCGGACACAGCATATACATCCACGCAGCCCACGGCTGCCGGCAGTTATATCGTCAGAGCATCCATTCCTGAATCGGACACGTATGAAGCCATCGAATGCACCGATAGCTTTACCATCAGCAAAAAAACGCCAACGGCATCGGTCAGCGTATCGGATCCCTTGCCCGACACGGAATACGACCCCGTCCTGACCACGGATTCCGATGCAAAAGACAGTGCTTCCTTCCTCTATAAAAAAGCTGCTGATGACTCCGCATCCTTTGCCGCAGAAAAACCCAAAAATCCCGGCACATATATTGTGAAAGCCGTTATCCCTGCTTCGGATACCTACACTGCTATTTCCTGCCAGACGACATATACCATCAGCAAAAGAACAGCAACTCTCAGCCTCAGCTGTAAAGACAGTTATGTGGGCGAGACTTATGAACCGGAATATTCCACAAACTCAGACGGAACTGTGAGCCTGCTCTACAAAAAGTCCGCCGATCCGGACAGTGCCTATGCCGCAGGCAAACCCACAGCCGCCGGCTCTTACATGGTCAAGGCAATCGTTTCCGCCACGGATGATTATAGCGGCATATCTGACACAGTTTCCTTCACCATCAGCCGAAATACTGTGACTGCAAGCGTAAAGATCAACGACATCACAGTCGGCACTGATTATGAACCTGTCCTGACCACGGTATCTGACGGAAAAGCATCCGCTAACTATCTTTACAAAAAGAGCGCAGATCCCGACACCGCTTATTCCAATACAAAACCGACTGCTGCAGGCAGTTATACCGTCAAAGCGGTCATCCCGCAAACAGATGATTATGACGAGATCACCTGCACGTCGACCTTTTCCATTACAAGGCGCACAGCCACTGCTACTGTGCTGGTACCGGACACAGTCATCGGACAAAGTTACGATCCCGTCCTGACAACCGACTCTGACGGAAAAGCATCTGCAACCTATCTGTATAAAAAGAGCACGGATGATGACTCTGCATATGCAGGGACGAAACCTACAGCTGTCGGCACTTATACCGTTAAGGCCTCTGTTCCCCAGACAGAAACCTATGAAGCTATCAGCTGCACCTGTGAGTTTACCATTCATTCCAAGGCCTTTGGAACCGCTTCCGTCAAGGTAGCTGATACTTATGTCGGAACCAGTTACGAGCCGGTCCTGACCACGGATTCCGACGGCAAGGCTTCAGCGGTCTTTACCTACAAAAAAAGCACAGATCCGGACAGCGCCTATTCTTCGTCCAAACCTTCGGCAGCCGGCACTTACACTGTCAAAGCGGAGATTCCCGAAACGGCAAATTATGAAGCGCAGACCTGCACGGGAACCTTTACCATTAAAAAGAAAACACCAACAGCCTCCGTTGCGGCTCCGGATACGGTCATCGGGACGAGTTATTCTCCCACGCTTTCCACTGACTCCGACAAAGCGTCCGAAGCAGTCTTTACGTACAAAAAGGAAGGCGATCCGGACAGCGCTTATTCCTCTGCGCAGCCCACGGCAGCCGGCAGCTATATTGTCAGGGCCTCCATACCCGAATCGGATGTCTTTGAAGCCGCACAGTGCACGGGCAGCTTTACCATCAACAAAAAGACGCCGACGGCCTCTCTCAGCGTACCGGACTCTTTGCCCGGCGCGGAATATGAGCCCGTCCTGACCACGGATTCCGACGCAAAAAGCAGTGCTTCCATCCTTTATAAGGACGCCGCGGATACTTCAGCATCTTTTGCCGCTGAAAAACCCCAAAAGCCCGGCAGCTATATAGCGAAAGCCATTATCCCTGCTTCGGAAACCTACGCCGCTGTTTCGGTTCAGACGACCTTTACCATTGGAAAACTGAGCGCAAATTCCACCCTTTCCATCAGCGACGTATATGCCGGCACGGATTATGAACCGGTCTTTTCCACAACCTCTGACAGCAAAGAGACCGTGACCTTTGCCTATAAAAATCTGAATGCCAAGAAACCGGCCTATACGGTGGTACGCCCCAACAGTCCGGGCAGTTATATGGTACGGGCTACCCTTCCCGCGACAGCTACCTATGAAGCTGTCAGCGTCGAGGCTTCGTACACCATCAGTTACCTTCCTGCCCCGTCTCCTTCCTATGAGCTTTCGGGCACGAAGGGGAACAACAGCTATTACATTACCGATGTCTACTTAAAGGCCCCGGAAGGGTATCAGATCACGCGCGATGAGGAATCCGGCACCTATGCCGCCCTCCTTCTCTGGGATGAAGACCTTTCCAAAGTATATCTGAAGAGAAGCTCCGACGGCGCTTACACAGCCGCGATCAGCGTGAAGGAGAACCTGAAGATCGACAAAAAACCGCCCTTCATCAAAGAAGCTACCGATCAGGACGGCGAAGCTGTCAAGGTCAAAAACGGAAAAACCATCAAAGCCGATAAGCTGAAACTGATCATCTTTGACGACCATCTTTATGATGTACAGATCGATGATGAATCCGTGAACTTTGACGGCCATGCGACAACGCAGCGCTTTGAACCTGAAGATGAAAGCCAGACCTTTAAGGTGACCGCCTATGATAAGGCCGGCAACAAATTTGAGACCACCTTTATCCTCGAAAGCATCTGGCAGGAAAAAGGAGTCATTCCCACCGGCAAAAAGCTGAAGCTGAAAAAGGGCAAACCCTACAAGCTCGATACGGGTTCCTGGAAGGTCAGCGGCGATGACACCGTCTATAACGGAGGCATGGCGGTATATGTAAGGTCAGACGGGGACTATTCGTTTACGAAGCAGTAAGATGAAACCAGTAAATGCATCCGACAGTGCGAAACGAAAAGAAAAAATACGTCATACAAATATCGATATAAAACAACAAAAATCAGTTTGAGGGATAAGAAATCACATGAAAAACAAGAAATGGATCTATGTTATTGAAATACTGGCAGCCGGGCTGCTGGTATTTCTTTTCACCATCGTAAACTTAACCGGGGATCTGGATCATCTCTTCCGGGACAAGCTTTATCAGATTCCCAGGGGTATCAACAACAATATCAAGATCATCGGCGTTGATGAAAAAACACTGGACGAATACGGGCCGATCCAGACCTGGTCGCGCAGCCGGTATGCGGATCTGATCTCCCTGCTGAACACATCGGACCAGACGCGCCCCGCCGTGATCGCTTTCGATATCGTCTTTTCCGGAAATGTGGACGAAGGTGATGAGGCATTTGCCAAAGCAGCCGCTGACAGCGGCAACGTTGTGATCGTCGAGCAGCTCATTTACAGCCAGAAAAAGCAGCGGGATGCAAATGGTGTGATCTACGCTCCCGTTACGGATATTTCCAGGCCTTACAGTGCGCTTGCAGACGCTGCCGCCGGTGTCGGTTACAGCAATGTTGCGGAAGACTCCGACGGTATTGTCAGACGTATCGTTTCCAATGAATCCTTCCAGGGTGAAACCTGCGAAGCATTTTCCCGTCTGATCTACGAAACCTATGCACAGCATGCCGGCTTTTCGCCTTCACAGATCCCCACAGATAAATCCGGCAGAACCCTGATCAACTTCTCCGGAAAACCCGGGGATTTTGAAATGCTCTCACTCTCCGATGTGCTCAGCGGCAAGATCGATACCAGAACCTTCGCCGGCAGCATTGTCTTAGTCGGCGCCTATGCTCCGGGCATGCAGGATAACTTCCGCGTTCCCAACGGCGGCAGCCGGCAAATGTACGGAGTCGAGATCCATGCCAACATCCTGCAGTCCTATTTAGACGGACGCTTTTCCATCAACGGAAATCCCTGGATCTACGCCCTGATCACGGCAGTGATCGCCATGCTGCTGCAATTTTGTTTCCGGTGGCTTTCTCCCTGGCTCTCTCTTTTGATCATGACGGTCACCATTGCAGCCCAGGCAGGCATCAACATGATGCTCAACGAAAAAGGCCATGCTTTTCCCATGTTCTACCTGCCCATGGTCGCAGTGCTCTTCTACATCTATTCCCTTGTCATGCATTATGTGGAGGAACTGTCGCGAAAACGAAAGGTACTGAATGCTTTTAAGAAATATGTAGCTCCTGAAGTGGTAGAAGAGATCGCCAAAAAAGGCGACTTCGAGATCCGTCTCGGCGGCGAGAACCGAGATATTGCCGTGCTGTTCGTGGACATCCGCGGCTTTACCACCATGTCCGAAGCCCTTGAACCGGAACGGGTTGTAGAGATCTTAAATGAGTATCTGGCCCTGACCACCAAATCCATCTTCGATAACGGCGGCACCTTAGATAAGTTTGTGGGAGACGCCACCATGGCAGTTTTCAACTCCCCCTTTGATCTGGACGATTATGAATTCCGGGCTGTCTGCGCCGCCATGGATATCGTAAAAGGCGGCGAAGAACTTGAAAAAGTCTTATTGGAAAAATACGGACGAAGCGTGGGCTTCGGTGTCGGCGTTCACTGCGGCCGTGCCGTTGTGGGCAACGTAGGCTGCGATTTCCGTATGGACTTTACCGCCATCGGCGATACTGT
>JAEEKC010000222.1 GCA_016282215.1 Lachnospiraceae bacterium | reverse complement strand
ACGGTTCTTTTTGACAACCTTGAAAAACAGGTTGTCAAAAAGAACCGTCCCCATTGACACCCCCATCTGACACCCCGCGGCACCCCTGGCGCCTCGGCATTCATTCAGTTATTATTCTCAGTCCTTGCGTTTCTCGCCCCAGAAAAACAGTGCCACAGTACCCGGACCGGTATGGGAACCGATGGTGGTTCCGATCGTGTAATGCTGCACTTTGCCATTCAGATTCGGGAAGTTTTCTTCGATGAGGTCGGAAATTGCCTTGGCATCATCAATGCAGTCGGAATTGCTCATATAGCATTTTCCGGAATAGTTCTTTCCGTCCTTTGCCAGTTCTTCCATTTTCTGATACATGGCCTGGATGACCTTGCTCTTGCCGCGGATCTTGGCACGGGGGATCAGGCGCCCCAACAGGTCAACGTTCATCAGCGGGCAGATGTTCAAAAGTCCGCCGAAGAACCCGGAAGTCTTCGATACACGGCCGCCGCGGATCAGATACGTCAGATCCGAAGTAAAGAACCAGTGGTTGAGTTCAAGTTTATGCTCTTCCGTCCAGGCGGCAAGTTCTTCAATTCCCATGCCCTCGTCGCGAAGATCAGCCAGTTTGTCCATCAAAAGACCATAGCCGGAAGATGCTGCCATGGAATCAATGATGATGAGTTTCCTGTCCGGATATTTATCAGCCAGTTCTTCCTGAGCCAGTCTTGCGGAATTGACAACGCCGGAAATGCCGGAGGAAAGGCTGACATGAAGGATGTCCTTTCCTTCCTGCAGCATGGGTTCGAAATATTCAATGAATTCGCCGATGCCGATCTGGCTGGTCTTGGTATCCGCTCCGTTTCTCATGGCATCATAGAAAGATTTGAAGGACATTGTCTGTCCGAGATCATCCGGATACTGTTTTCCGTTCAGCTCGTAGTGGAAAAAGATATAGCGGATATTTCTGTTTTCAAAGTGTTCTTTTGTCAGGTCTGCGGTCGAGCAGGCACTGATCACATAATCGTTGCTCATGATATCTGTTACCTCGAAATTTATTACATGCTTTTCGGCTGCCTTGCTTCATACCGACGCATGCTCCTTTGATCAAATATCCCTACACCACTATATAAGAATCTGAGACAAAAGTCAATGGAAAAAAGAGTGCGTACTACATAATGTAGTTATTGATACTACATACCGGTTTGCTCTTTGTTATTCACAGTAACAGTTTTTTCGGCGAAAGGGGTACATATTTGAACCGATTTGTGGTAAAATAGCAAGTTGATGATAGGAAACAGTTTATTATTTCGGAGGTAAAATATGATCAAACTTTATGATGGCGGCGTGTTCCTGGCAAAGGGTCAGCTGATCGCAGACACACAGGAAGGCATGGCGCAGGTAAAAGCGCTGACGGGGCAGGAAGCCTCCAAACAGGAAGCAGCCCGCGGAACCATGGCTTACGGGATCCTGAAAGCACATAATACATCAGATAACATGGAAAAGCTGAAGATCAAATTCGACAAGCTGACCAGCCATGATATCACCTTTGTGGGTATTATCCAGACGGCGCGTGCTTCAGGACTGGAAAAATTCCCCATCCCCTATGTGCTGACCAACTGCCATAATTCCCTTTGTGCGGTAGGCGGTACCATCAATGAAGATGATCACATGTTTGGTCTGACATGCGCGCAGAAATACGGCGGGATCTACGTGCCCCCTCATCAGGCAGTCATCCACCAGTTTGCAAGAGAGATGCTCGCAGGCGGCGGCCGCATGATCCTTGGCTCCGATTCCCATACCAGATACGGCGCCCTCGGTACCATGGCCATGGGTGAAGGCGGCGGCGAGCTGGTAAAACAGCTTCTTTCCCAGACCTATGACATCAACATGCCCGGCGTTGTTGCCGTTTACTTAAAAGGCGCACCGGCAGCGGGTGTCGGTCCACAGGACGTAGCGCTTGCCATCATCGGTGCTGTTTTTGATAAAGGTTATGTGAAAAATAAAGTCATGGAATTTGTGGGCCCCGGCATTGCAAATCTGTCGGCTGATTTCCGTATCGGCATTGATGTTATGACCACAGAGACCACCTGTCTT
Organism: Lachnospiraceae bacterium; assembly: GCA_016282215.1. Taxonomy (GTDB): domain Bacteria; phylum Bacillota; class Clostridia; order Lachnospirales; family Lachnospiraceae; genus RGIG7926. Next base: position 3,117 of record JAEEKC010000222.1, on the reverse strand, counting down.
TCTTCTATCTGGGAGACAGATGACAAGATTAAGGAATTCTATGAGATCCATAAACGTCCGCAGGATTTCGGCAGCGAGCTGCATCCGGCTGACGTGGCCTATTATGACGGCTGCATCGAGGTAGATCTTTCCAAGATCCGTCCCATGATCGCCATGCCGTTCCATCCGAGCAATACCTATACCATCGAAGAGCTTAATGCAAATCTTTCCGATATTCTCGAAGATGTGGAAAAAAGAGCCCTTGTCAGTCTCGACGGCGCGGTAGAGTATTCCCTGAAGAATAAAGTCAGAGACGGCAAATTCTACGTAGACCAGGGTATCATCGCAGGCTGTGCGGGCGGCGGTTTTGAAAACATCTGCGCAGCATCGGATATCTTAAAAGGAAAATACATCGGTAACGGCGGCTTTACCCTAAGCGTATATCCCGCTTCCATGCCGGTTTACATGGAACTGATCAGAAACGGCTGTGCGGCAACGCTGATGGAGACCGGCGCCGTGATGAAGACTGCATTCTGCGGACCTTGCTTTGGCGCAGGCGATACGCCGGCGAACAATGCATTCTCCATCCGTCATTCCACAAGAAACTTCCCGAATCGCGAAGGCTCGAAACTGCAGAGCGGCCAGATCGCATCCGTGGCACTGATGGATGCAAGATCCATCGCTGCAACTGCAGCAAATCAGGGACGTCTGACACCGGCTACCGAATTCGAAGGAAGTTTCACAGGATACAGTTATCACTTTGATGAGAAGATCTATGAAAACCGCGTCTTTGATTCAAAGGGCGTGGCAGATCCTTCCGTAGAGATCCAGTTTGGTCCCAACATCAAGGACTGGCCGGCCATGCTGCCGCTGACGGAGAACCTGGTTCTCCGCGTGGTTTCCGAGATCCACGATCCCGTCACCACCACGGATGAACTGATCCCTTCCGGCGAGACTTCTTCCTATCGTTCCAATCCTCTGGGCCTGGCTGAGTTTACACTCTCCAGAAAAGATCCTGCATACGTGGGGCGTGCCAAAGAGGTACAGAAGGTTGAAAAATCAAGGCAGGCATTTGTAAACGGCGAGACCAAAGAACATTCCTGCAAAGAGCTTGACGGCCTGACGGAATTCATGGATGTGATCAAAAAGGATTATCCGGATCTGGCGCCGGCAAACATCGGTATCGGTTCCGTGATCTTTGCGGTAAAACCCGGTGACGGTTCTGCGAGAGAACAGGCAGCAAGCTGCCAGAAGGTACTCGGCGGCTGGGCGAACATCGCCAATGAATATGCGACCAAGCGGTATCGTTCCAACCTGATCAACTGGGGTATGCTTCCCTTCCTGATCCCGGAAGGGGACCTGCCGTTTAAGAACCTGGATTACATTTTTATCCCGGATATCCGAAAGAAAGTAGCCGATAAGACAGAAGCGATCGAAGCTATTGCAGTCAAAGACGGAAAGCCGGTATCCTTCAACCTGACTCTCGGGGACATGACCGACAAGGAGAGAGAGATCATTCTGAAGGGATGCCTGATCAATTATAACCGGGTGTAAAGTATTATTTGGGCTTATAGCAAATCGAATTGTATAATAGTGTAAAGCCCGGTATGAAAATGCCGAGCGAGATACTACTAATCAATTAGGGAGGTACAAACTATGGGAGATGTATTGAGTTTCAAGTGTCCATGCTGCGTAGCGCCTTTGGAGTTTAACGGAGATCAGGGACAGATGACCTGCGAATACTGCGGATCTTCCTTTACCATGGAACAGGTGAAAGCAGCCCAGCAGGCAGATGCATTAGACGGCGAAAATTCTGAAATGACCTGGCAGACCAATGAGCCGGAGATGATCACGGATGAAAACGGCAAGGTGACGGGCTATGAATGTCCTTCCTGCAGCGGTGAGATCATTGCCAATGAAAACACGGCGGCAACCGAGTGCCCTTACTGCGGAAACCAGACCATCATTCCGAAATCCTTTGATGGCATGTACAAGCCCGACGGCATGATCCCATTTGCCATCGACAAGAGTCATGCGGAGGAAAAACTGCGTGAGTTCTACAAAGGCAAAAAACTCCTGCCAAACAGCTTTACGGATAACAATCACATCAAGGCCATCAGCGGTGTGTATGTTCCTTTCTGGCTGGCCAGTGCCAAGGCAGACGGTACGGTTGTCTTCGATGCAGTTAAGACCAAGACCGAGACCAAGGGCAATGAGACCATCAATATCAGCGATACCTACATGGCAACCAGAAAAGGTACCCTTGATTTTTCCAGAGTACCGGCTGACGCATCCAAGGAAATGGATGATGCGCTGATGGATTCCCTTGAGCCCTACGATACCAGCAAGATGGTGCCTTATGATGCCGCTTATTTTTCCGGCTATATGGCTGATAAATACGATGTGACGGCAGAAGAAGTTAAAGAGCGCATCAACAAGCGCATCCGTTCCACCTTTGAAAGTGAGATGCGCGAGACCGTTAAAGGATATAACAGCGTAACCAAGAAAAATGATTCCATCGTGGTGAAAGACGGCAAGACAGAATACGCATTTTTGCCTGTGTGGATGCTTTCCACCAAATATAATGACGAGGTTTATACCTTTGCCATGAACGGACAGACCGGCAAGATCTCCGGCTCCCTGCCCATCGATATGGGCAAATACTGGAAGGGCGTGGCGATCACCACGGCGATCGTTTTTGCGATCATGCTGGCGCTGTTCTACTTTGCCATCGGAGATACGGGATTTGGCGGAGCGTCGGATTTTATCATTTCCCTGGTAGTGGGCCTGATCATCGCCTTTATCCGAGGCGGCATGCAAAAGAGTGCCATGAGCAATGTCCACATCCATACGGAAGCGAAACGCTATGCAGTCGAAAACTCGCTGAAACTGCAGGTTAAGACCGATACCTTCATGTTCTCGAAACGTGAGGTGCAGAAGAATAACAATGCATCATAAATGCAGGTCTTTTGTTTGAAAAATGCCTGTATCTAAAAAAATCTGTATGCGAAAGGAGATGTTTGTTTGGAAGCGGTAGCTGAGCATATTCAGGAAGAACTGAATGTGCAGACTGTGTTCACCATACCGGCCTTCGGCGGGATACCCGTTGCGGAATCCACCGTGGTGACCTGGATCATT
>JAEEKC010000221.1 GCA_016282215.1 Lachnospiraceae bacterium | reverse complement strand
CATCAGTTGCTGCTGCGTCGTCTGTCGTTGCTGCTGCATCGTCTGCAGGTGCTGCTGTGTCACCACCGCCGCAACCAGCAAGCATGGAAATAACCATTGCGCTTGACAGAAGTGTTGCCAAAAGTTTCTTTTTCATTTTTTTCTCCTCCTCTTAGTTTGAAAATGTGTGAAAAAGTGTTTGTTAACGGGTTACTGCATTTATATTTTGATTATCACAACCGTGATATAAATGCCCTTTTTAGGGGTTTGCCGGGATCTTTCAGATCTCCGGGTTCCTGGCGAAGGTCTCGCCTTTTACCAGCTTGCCTTTCACAGTAACGGTTTCTTTTTCGAACTGTCCGGGATTCTCAATGATCTGAATGAGTTTCTCCGCTGCCGTCTTGCCCATCAATTCCGTATCCTGTCTGACGGTCGTCAGCCTCGGCTGGATCTGTGCCGCAAGGGAAATTCCGTCATATCCTGCTACCGAAATGTCTTCGGGGATCTTCATTCCCATGCCGCGGATGACGTTGATGCCGCCGTAAGCTGCGTAGTCATCGGGGAAGAGGATGCAGGTGGGGATCTCCGGCATTGCCAGAAGTTCCGTTGTCACCATGGCCGTCTGGCCGATATCCCTGTATTCGGAAGCTGCGATGTATTCCTCTCTGACCGGCAGTCCGAATTCTTTTAATTTCTCTTTATAGCAGTGCACCCTGGCTTTGGTTACCGCTGAATCCTTGCCGGTGATGTAAGCGATCCGTTCATGTCCTAACTCTCTTGCGTAATCCATCAGCTGGCTGATGCCTGCTTCATTATCGGAAAGAACGCTGGTCTTGGTCTCGCACTCACAGTCGATGGCAACCACCGGAAGATCACTTTCAAGAAGCTCGATCACCTCGGGATCTTCAAAATTCACACAGGCGATCACTACGCCGTCGAATCCTCTGTATCTGCTGTGTTCTAAGTAGGACATCGGGTTGGGACGGGACTTATTGCAATTCAGGAAGGTGATGTCGTATCCCTGCTGCTCTACCGTCCTCTTAAAACTGTCAAGTACATGAGCGAAAAAGTCATGTGTCAGTCCGCTGTGCGCCTCTTCCACAAACAAAACGCCGATATTGTAGGTCTTGTTCGTTTTCAGGGCTCTTGCTACGGAATTGGGAAAGTATCCCATCTCCCTGGCCATGCGCCGAACACTCTTCTTGGTATCTTCACTGATATCCGCGTGATCGTTCAACGCTTTGCTGACTGTCGCTACCGAAACGCCACAGGCGGCGGCTATATCTTTCATAGATACCATCGCGTCATGCTCCTTTGTACAGCGGTCATTTTTTGTTCAAATTTTGCTCAAATCTCACTTAACCGATTAACTTATACGTTTTCGCTTTTACAATATACAACACTTTGAACAGTTTGGCAACAGTTTTTTGCTTTCCTTTGTATTTTTTGTACAAATTCGGTCATTTCCGTGCCGGAGTGTCTTTTTGATATTGCAAACAAATTTTGAACGCCGTACATATTTCGTTTACAGTTTGTTCATATTTTCGACTGTAATATACTTATAGCACGTTCTTTTTCATAATGCAATAGGTTTGGGGAAATCTTTTGTGAAGACTTTGTGTTCAAGATCGAAGCACCGTGTCTGTGAGATGGGTAGAGTTATTGTGAATCACACAATCAGAAACGCCGCTGCCAGGATCACGTAGATCGCCACGAGCTGCGCGCCCTCAAGCCAGTTGGACTGGCCGTCTTCCACGACGCGGTTGGCGATGATCACGGAGAATACCATGGCCACGAGCTCGAACGGTGTGAACATCAGGCTCATGGGTTTCCAGATATAGCTGATGAACAACAGAACCGGCGCGACAAAGAGTATGATCTGCAGACTGGAGCCTACGCTGACTTCAACAGATACGTTGAGTTTATTTTTCATTGCCATGAGAACAGCGGTGCTGTGCTCTGCCGCATTGCCGATGATGGGGATCAGCACGATGCCCACAAATCCCGCGCTCAGGCCCACTGCCTGTGTCATGGCTTCCACGGAACCGGTGAACAGTTCCGATTCGATGCCGATAAAGATCGTCACGATCACCAGGATGATCAGGGACTTTTTCAAAGACCAGTCGGGTGCCTCTTCCTCCTCGTTTGCATGCTCGAAATAGTCTTTATGTGTCACGAAGGAAAAGACCATCTGCGCAATGTAGAGTGCAAACATGAAAATCGCCACCACCAGGGATAATTCCGCTGTTTTGGCAGAGGTTTCCGGCAGGGTATGCACAAAGATCGCCGGCACGCACAGACCGATGACCGCAAACAGCAGCATGCTCGAATTCATTTCGACAGATTTGATATCGAATTTCTGTACCTTATATTTCAGGCCGCCGCAGAGCATGGAAAGACCCAGCACCAAAAGGATGTTTCCGATGACCGCGCCTGCGATGGAGGCTTTTACCACATCATAAAGCCCGGCTTTGATGGCAAAGATATTGATCAGAAGTTCTGTTGCGTTACCGAAGGTGGCGTTTAAAAAACCGCCGACCCTGCCGCCGAGATAATGCGCCGCGCTTTCCGTTGCCTTGCCCATGATCCCGGCCAGGGCGATGATGGACAGGGATGAAAAAAGAAACACCCACATGCCGCCCCATCCGGCAAAATGCGCCAAAACACTGATTGGTATGAACGCCAGTAACACATATAATACTTTCATAATATAGTCTACCTGCCTCCCATTCTCTTGCCTGCCTGCTTCTCATTTTCGGTTGCAGCCTTACCAGTCCGATCCCCAGTCCGTTCCGCCGGAATCCCAGGAATCGCTCCCGCCCCAGTCGCTGCCGGAATCCCAGCCACTGTCGCTGTCGCTTTCATAGGAGCTTTCTTTCGGCTCATTGTACCAGGTCGAACTCTCAAACGACTTGCCGTCGTGGTTATAGATCCTATAATCGTCATCGTTTTCGCCGTCGATCGTTTCGGAAATGGTATCATTTGCATCCGTCTGGTACCAGTCATCCGAAATATTATCATAATAGTACCAGGAACTGTCCTGGTAATAGTAATCCGTATTATTGTATCTGTAATATCCTTTGGATGGTGTCTTGCTTGACGAAATAAAAACCGATGTAAATACAAACGCCACAAGAATAATGGGCAGCAGAGTCGTGATCGCGATCCAGAAGACTACCCCCTTCAGGATCTTTTTGTTGCGTGAAGCACTGCCGCCGTAAGAGCGACTGTTACTGCCGCTGCCGCCGGACCTTTGCGCATTCAGGGATTTCTGATTGGCAATCTCCGATTTCAGTCTCTGATACAGTTCATTGACAGCATAGCCTTCGTCACTTCCCTTGTATCGTACTGCACGGTTTCCGTCAGCCTTGTTTTTATAGACTACAAAATCACCGTTTTCATCACGATAGATACCAAAGGCCTTCGGCTCCTGAATATTCTTGCCGATGAAAAACCGCGTCACATTTTCCGGCGGCAGGTGATG
>JAEEKC010000220.1 GCA_016282215.1 Lachnospiraceae bacterium | reverse complement strand
CAGATTAAAGTCGGCGGTGAAAAGTATACCGTATTCGTCAATGACGTGATGGGTGACTGGTATTCCATGATCATGGTTTCCAACACGGAGCTTTTGTCCGATGTCAAGATCCAGATGGTGGTTGTGCTTGCTGTTTATCTGGTGATCTTTTTCCTGATCGGATTTTTCTACTATGCAGGCTACAAGAACGAACAGGTCATGAGCCGCAAGGTGGAGGAATACCGTGTCAGCCGGCAGAAGCAGGATTATGAAGCCAGAATGCTGAAACTGGAAAAACGTTCCGCGGATGAAGCCAATAAAGCCAAGAGCAGTTTCCTTGCGGATATGTCCCATGAGATACGGACGCCCATCAATGCGGTTCTGGGCATGAACGAGATGATCCTGCGGGAATCCGGCGAGCGCCAGATCCGGGAATATGCGAAAAATATCCAGTCTTCCGGCAGGGCGCTTCTGGCCCTGATCAACAGTATCCTGGACTTTTCCAAGATCGAAGACGGCAAGATGGAGATCGTGCCGGCAGAGTATCAGACACGTGCCATGCTGCAATACCTGGTGGCTTCCATTTCCCAGCGTGCAAAAAACAAAGGTCTGAATTTTGTGCTGAAGGTAGATGAAAAACTGCCCCGTGTGTTGCTCGGAGATGATATGCGGATCACGCAGATCATTATGAATCTATTGACCAATGCCGTGAAATACACGAGAGAAGGCAGCGTGACGCTGTCCGTAACACAGGCAGGACGGGACGGCGGCAATATTGATCTGCGGGTGGAAGTGGCCGATACCGGTATTGGGATCCGCGAGGAGGATATGCCGAAATTATATCAGTCCTTCGAACGCCTGGATATGGAAAAGAACCGTAATATCGAGGGTACCGGACTTGGAATGGCTATCGTTACCAGGCTTTTGAACATGATGGACTCCAAATTGGATTTAGAGAGCGAATATGGAAAAGGTTCCGTCTTTTCCTTTGTGATCCGGCAGCAGATCATAGATCCCGCGCCCATCGGCAAGGTGGAGAGCGGCCTGGAAGGAAATCTGGAGATCGCTTCTGAAGAAACCTATCAGGAGAGCTTCCGCGCGCCGGATGCAAAGGTTCTGGTGGTGGATGATACGTCCATGAATCTGATCGTGGTAAAGAGCCTCTTGAAAAAGACATTGATCCGGATTGATACCGCTGACAGCGGACAGGATGCCATTCGGCTGGCGGGACAGAAAGCCTATGATATTATTCTGATGGATCAGCGGATGCCCGGTATGGACGGCAGTCAGGCTCTTGGCAAGATCCGCGAGATCTGCAAGGTAAATCTGGAAACGCCTGTGATCTGCCTGACAGCAGATGCCATCAGCGGTGCCAGGGAACGATATATTGCGGAAGGTTTCAATGATTATCTGACCAAACCCGTAGACGGTGAAGAACTCGAGCGTATGATCCTGCGCTATCTGCCAAAGGAAAAGATCCTGCGGGAGCAGAAACAGGAAAAGGTAGAAGAGGTGGCAGAGGAAGGCTCGTATATGCATCTGCATGAAGCAGGTATCGATACGGCGCAGGGACTTGCCTATTGTACCGGAAGCGAAGCGGTTTATGAAAGCGTTCTGGCCGAGTATGTCAATGAATCCGTTTCCAAAAAGCAGAATATTCTGGCTACTTATGATGCAGGCGACTGGAAGGAATATGCGGTTTACGTGCATTCCGTAAAGAGCTCTTCCAAGACTATAGGACAGATCCAGCTGTCAGCCATAGCCGAAAGGCTGGAAAAGGCTGCGACTTCAGGAGATGCGGATACCATCCGAAAAGAACATCAGACCATGCTTACCATGTACGGCGAGGTGGTTGAGGCGATCTGTATGCAGCTTGGAATCATGGCAGGCGGATCGGACAGCGACGGCGGCGACGGAGAAGATGTTGATGATTTCAGCGACGGGATCATGGAGTTCCATCCGGAGTAAAGTGCAAAATATGTATGGGTGATGAAATGAGATATCGCAATAGTTGTCAATGAGAAATAAGGTTTAAAAAAGCAAAATATGAAATGTTACAGGCTGATAAAAAAATGGTTTCTTTGTTTGCTTGGCGCGAAACGGAAGATTATTGATGAGGATCGTGATACTATATATGAAATCATCTCATTAACGCTTTTGGTGAGTTTGTTATTAGTGTTTATAATTGGATGGTTAATCTTTTATGTTTCTTGCATTATTAATCCTAATGGAGAAGGAGAGAATGTTTTTCTCTTTTTTATGATTGCGTCACTTGTTATGTTGTTGACGTCAATAGCAGTATCCGTTATTGGGCTGCTATTTGAAAAAACTACACTTCAGATTTTCATTCTAAAGGTGGATTTGATAGTTTTAATATGGGCTGGCGCAACACTTATAATAGGTAAGTGGGCAGTTGATATAATAGATACATTTACCGGACATGGTATGGGGGGATGATTTTTTATAAAGGTACAACATATTCTGTTGAATTAGGAGAAACTATGCCAGCATGATAATGCTAAGCCGGTGAATAATTAATGAATTAGGAGGAAACTATGCTGACAGGAAAAACAGTGCTTCTTGGCGTGACCGGGTCCATAGCGGCGTATAAGATGGCGAATGTTACCAGTATGCTGAGAAAGATGCATGCCGATGTGCATGTTCTGATGACGAAAAATGCGACGAATTTTATCAATCCCATCACCTTTGAAACGCTGACGGGAAATAAATGTCTGGTAGATACCTTCGACCGGAATTTTGAGTTTTCGGTGGAGCATGTATCCCTTGCCAAGAAAGCGGATGTTCTGCTGGTGGCACCGGCTTCGGCCAATGTGATCGGAAAACTGGCGGGCGGCATTGCAGATGATATGCTGACAACAACGGCTATGGCCTGCACCTGTCCGCTCATCATTTCGCCGGCCATGAATACGAGAATGTATGAAAATCCCATCATGCAGAGAAATCTCGAAACCTGTAAGCAGTTTGGCATGGAGATCCTTGAGCCGGACAGCGGGCATCTGGCCTGCGGCGATGAAGGGAAGGGCAAACTGCCGCCGGAGCGGCTGTTGGTGGAGGCAATCCTCCGCAGGATCCGGTT
>JAEEKC010000219.1 GCA_016282215.1 Lachnospiraceae bacterium | reverse complement strand
TCTTGATATCCGTGATCACAATATCCGGCTGCAGTCTTGCGATCATGGGAAGGGCCAGTTCTCCGTCCGCTGCCTCTCCCACAAACTCATAGCCGTGGCTTGCCCAGTCGATATTCTTTTTGATCCCCTCGCGGACGATAAACTCATCTTCCGCCAAAAAAACCTTGATCATGTTGCACCTCTTTGGTATCCGTTATCGTTTCAGATATTCATCTTACCTTATTTTACCCGTACAGTAACCTTTTTGCAAATCCCGTTTTGTGTATATACGAGTATCTTTGCTTTTCCCTTTTTCCGTCCCTTTATCACGCCTTTTTTGCTGACCGTCGCGATCTTCGGATTCAGGCTTTCAAACCGAAGTTTAGCAATATGCTCCCTTACTTTTTTCTTACTTTTCACCTTCGCTTTTACGCGGACCTTCTTTTTTGGGACTTTCAATCCTTTTTTCTGAACCGACAAACCGGTCGGATTACCATATTTACCGCCTGTTGTGGTGGCATGAACGGAAGGCGAAAGTGTCAGCACCTGATCTTCCGTCTCTCCCTTTTTATAGGCTATCACCATGTACTTATAATAGGTGCCCTTTTTCAGTTTTTTTAACTTGCAGCTTGTCGCAGCGGACTTTTCAATTGTCTTCAGTCTCCTCATCTTTTTGCCGCATTTTGCGCCATAGATGATGTAACCGTCTGCTCCCTTTACCTTTTTCCACTTTAAAGTAAGGCTATTCTTCGTGATCTTGCCGAACTTTAAGTACAGATATCTTTGTGTTGCGCCGGGCAGGTCTGCCTTATCAGTATTGAAAGAAAGAATCTGCTTTTCCGTTGTAGCCACATCGGCAACATCTGCTCCGATGCCATTGCCACTCACCAAGGTTTCGTCCTGTCCGGGATTTTTTCCGTCACTTCCCGGAGCCTTTCCGTCACTTCCCGGATTACTTACGTCGCTCCCCGAAGCCTTCCCATCACCACCGGGATTCTTTCCGCCTTCTCCCTGACCGGTCCCATCACTTCCGGAATCTTTTCCTCCACTTTCCGAATCACCGCCCGGTTTCTGCTCTTCTGATCCGGCATCTTTCTTCTGTCCGTAGGTAACCGTCAGCGTACCTGTTGTAAAAACGATATTGCGCGTGGGGTTTTCGGCAATAAACAGGTTCTTTGATCCTTTCCCCGGATAGTTTCCCATATCCGCCACAAGTACCTTTTCCACGCCTTCATGCTCCACAGACGAAAAGACCAGTTTTATACTAAAGTCTTCCCCTTCGGCAGGATCGATCAGGTTGATCTTCATCACACTGCCTTCCTCCTGTGTCAGCGAAAGATGCGGGAACACCTTGCTGTCAGGGGTATAGGTCGCTTTAAAGTTTTTCTCATAGTTCGAAAGCTGATCCGACTCCTTGGCACTGCAGGGACGTACATAGTAGGTGTTGCCAAGCAGCAATGCCTTTTTCTTTGCCTCCGTCAGATTCTTAAACTGCCCAAATTCACCGGAATTATAGGTTCCCATGATCATCTGATGGAAAAAATACGCAAGGCACCCTTCATTTGACGAAAGGACTAACGCCTTGATATCCTCATCATTATCCGCTTTATAGCCGATGGTAATCTGCTTATCTCCATCAAGCGCGATCTCCGGCTTTCTCTCAACATAGGTCGGCTGCAAAAGGTAATAAACCTTAACGCCGGACAGGTATGCTCCCTGGGAGTCTTCCTTCAGACGACTCGTTGTTTTTTTACCATTCGCCTCCTCAAAAATTGCGTAACCGCTATACTTGGCAGTGATATAAAACCGGTAGTTTGTTTGCCCTGCATCATTTTTTATGGGTGTTCCTTCGAACTCTTCCAGTTTCTTTTTTCCTTCATAATCATACAAAGTACAGATGGGCGCAGCTGACGTAATGCCAATCTTCTTTGCCGGCGATGCATTTCGGTTATTATTTTCCCTGTAACGGATATAATAAGTGCCGACGGCCAAATTTTTCAATTCGGTTGATCCTTCCGGCAACCCGGCCAGCGAGATCCATTTATTCTGGTCTGTAGAATACTCCATTTCATTGGATACTCCGGTGATGCTTCCGTCTGCGATCTTAGAAGATGATGCCTGTTTCGGCCACAGATTCGATGGCGCGTTCCGGTCACCTTTTTTGATGGACCAGGTAAAGGACTTATCCGCGCTGGTTCCGTCCTCCCATTTGGGATACTCCTTTTTTAACCGAAATACGGTTGTGTAGGTTCCTGCATCCACCGCCGAAACAACTCCTGAAACCACAGTATAGGGCGACGTAACGCTCGTGTTTACCTCACTGAAACCTTTGATCTCATACGTGAAATAGGTTGGGGCATATGTAATGACAACCGGCGCTTTGACCAGATTTGAAAAGACATGCGACAGATCATGTGTATAGGAATCATCTGAATATCCTGTTTCTTTGTTAGCCGTAAAATATTCATTCTTCGAGATTGCTCCCGTGATCCGCGTGCCGAGCGGGATCCATACATCAATCTGTCCCTTGTTGGTCGTTACAACATGACTTAAACTGATGGTCTTTCCGTCATCTTTGATAACACTCTCTACCGGTCTTCGTATGACTGTCTTCTGATCCTTTTCCAAAAAAAATGAGAGACTGTAAAGCTCTGCCCCACTTTTATTCTTCGGCTTAGGGAGGTGATCATAGTTTCCCATATTTTCGTAGCAGATCACACTCGCTCCCTCGATCACATACTTCTCCAGTTTTTTCACGCTTGCTTCGGAGCCGACATCACCATAAGCACCGTTATACACGGTGCCGCCGTATATCTCAATACTGCTGCTATAAACAATGTTTGTTCCTTCTTTGTCCTGCGCTTTTTTGCCGTTTGCATAGATCGCATTCAAAAGCCCGCCATTGACACGGATCATGGATTCATTTACAGATACATCTCCACCGTTCTCATTATCTCCGCCTCCGAAAAGGCATCCCCTCTTAAAATACTTTCCTTCCGAATCCATCTCTCCGATGATCCCGTCATTTACCATGATCCTGGTTTCCCCGGTCACCTCAGCTTTCTTTCCCTCTCCGGATGTCCATCCCCCTCCGATCAGCATGTCTACCTGCCCGCCTTCCATGAGGATATCCGTGCTTGCGACATTCTGGTCGAGGGCTCCGCCGACAACATAAAGGTAATCACTATCCGGCCAGTTCTCTTTGACCGTAGTCTCATAAACACCATCCGGCTTCCCGGAACTCCAGACTTTATCACAATAGATCGTTGTGGAATTGGCTTCCTTCCCGGCTGTAATCTTGATGGGATATCCCCCTGCATAGAACCATGCACCCTGATCATTTGGTTCCACATATCCCGGCTCCGCAGCTTTGGTCTCATAATGAGGACAGAAACAGATTGCGATAAAAAGCAACAAAAGTCCCATTCGCATAAACTTTTTCATCCTGTTATTTATTCCGTTCTTTTTCCTAAATAAATCCAACACTTCTTATACCTTCCTTAAAAGCAATTCCACAGTAAATCCGTTATCGTTATAATACTCCAGGCCGCCGCCCTGTTTTTCCATATAGAGTTTCACCAGATACATGCCTAGACCGTATCCGTTCTTCTCGTTTGCGCCTTTTCCGCGATAGTATTTCTCACATATCAGCGGCAGGTCCGCCTCTGCCACGCCGGGTCCCGCATCACTGATCCGGATCCGGATATAGTTGCCGGACACCTCATCAAAGGAAACATGGATATCGGTCCCTGCGTACTTTACTGAGTTTCCCACGCAGTTATCGATGACCTGCTCCATTCGCAATTTGTCCATATAGACAAGGCATCTTGGGATCTCATTATCCAGGATCACCAAGTGTCCGTCGCCGGCATCTTTCATATTCTTAACATACTGCTCGATCAGTTCCGATGGATTTTCATTCGGTTCTACTTCGATCCTGTCCAGCTCCTCCAAAGAAGTGTGGAGCAGGTTATTCATCAGGCTGTCGATGAGCTGGGCTTTTGCCATGATGGATGAAGCCTTTTCCAGGGTGTCGCGGATGTCTGTTTCATTCTCCGCTTCCGTCCCATTATTCATATCTGCAAGTTTCCGCTGATATTTCGCCTCCAGCACTTCACAGGTGGCGCGGATGGTGGCAACTGGCGTTTTGATATCATGGCTTAAGGCCGCGATCATTTCCTTTTTGGCAATGCCGGCTTCCACTTCACGCTGACGCGACTGTTTTAATTCCTCCCGCATGATATCAAAGCTTGCGATAAAACTGCCGAACAGGCTTTTTTTGCGCATGGGCAGGGGCACATCCAGATTGCCCTTTGCAATCTGAGCAGAATAAGCTGACAGCTCCGCAACGGGTTTTAATAGCGTCACCCATAAAAATGCCAGTAGCAGGTAACCGGCGATCAGAACCCCTGCCCAGAAGATCATCGCCGTTTTCCGAAGCTGCCCCTTCAGTTCGGCACTACCCTCTCGCATGTCATCCCAGACCACTTTTCCAAGATACTCGCCTCCGGGAGAAAAGTCCAGTACCAATGCGCCGCTTTTATAATATGCAGCCATTTCCGTCTGCACCAGTTCTTTGGAAAAAACGATCTGGCAGCCGTAGGTCTCCTCCAGCGATTCCTCCGCTACGCCTTTCCCGTAATCCTCATACATCCGGATCAGGCAGTCATTATAGTAGGCAATGTCCCGCTCCTGCATGCGGTTTTTATCATATTGATGCAAAAAGACCAGCAATGCTGCTGCCATCAGGACCGTATAGATAACTCCTATTCTGAGCATCTGTTTCATGTACTCTTATCGAACCTTTCAGAATCTATTTATAACCAATTCTCTGAACTGATTTTTATCTTATGACAATCCAAACATTCTATAATTCAAGGATATAACCTGTCCCCCAGATAGTCTTGATCAGTTTCGGATCATTGGGGTCCTCTTCCAACTTCTCTCGCAGTTTTCTGATGTGCACGTTCAATGTTCCGTCCGCATAAAAACTGTCTCCCCAGACTTCATCAAAAAGTTGCTCTTTGCTAACTATAGTATTCTTATGTTCATACAGGCAGCTTAACAGCGCGAATTCCTTCGCCTTTAAAAGCACACGCTTATCCCCCATGACAGCCGACATGGTGGGTGGATCTAAGTAAAGAACCTCATCTGCGCTTTCGCCTGAGCCCGCACCGGCGCCAGATGTATGTGCATCCTTACTATCTGCCTTGCCAGCCTGCTGGGAAAGTTCGTTGATCTGCTGCGCCCGCTTTAGGCTGACACGGACTTTTGCCAGAAGTACCGAAAGGCTGTAGGGCTTTTTGATGTAATCATCCCCGCCGATGGAAAGGGCCACCAGCACATCATCATCGCTCTGTCTCGCACTGATGAATAAAATTGGCAGTTGGGTGGTCTCCCGCAGTTTCCGGCAGATATCAAAACCGGATCCTTCTCCCAAATTGATATCAAGGAGCAATAGGTCTACGGTGTTTTTTGCAAGAAAATCAAAACAAGCCGCGCCATCCGTCACATAGGCGGTGGTCACATCAAACATCTGAAAATATTCCGTTGTCATCTTGGCCAGATCGGCTTCATCATCCACGATCAGACAATTATAATGCATGGGATTCTCCTTTTATTATACAGGAAACTGCCCGGCCCCGAGGGCGCGGACAGTTCTATTATACTCTATTTGGTTTTTTCTGACTATATTTTTCCATCATGTCGTCTTTGGTGCCGGAAAGGTACTGAAAATACTCACTCCTCCGTAATCATCTCCACCGGCTTTAATCCTTTGACGCGAAGTCCGGACAGACCGGAGGCAAGCAGTGCCACTACGATGATCCCGATGGCTGAGACCAGCATCCAGAGAGCGGGAATCTCGAAGAATACCTGCTGAATTCCGAAGAGTGAAAAGATGATCTTGCACATCTGCGCTCCTACGACCGGTGCCAGCATAGTTCCCAAAAACATTCCGGTCAGGATAGCCGGCATATTGGACATCTGGATCTGTGAGATCAGCTGGCGGGAAGTCATTCCCAAAGCCTTGCTGATGCCCATGCTTCTCCAGGACCGGACAATCCTTGCACGGATCACCAGGGATTCCACAAATACTACGACGAGAATGGTAATGACTGCTATGGCAATGCAGAGAATCTTCATGGCACTGCTTACAACGCCCATGGTCGCCTCCATCTGCTGCCCGGCATCATCGATCTTAAAGGTGGTATCATAATCCTTTTCGATCTGTTTGATCTTTTTCTGTAAGCTGTCAAAATCCGTTCCTTCCTTTGCCGTTACCCAGTACTGCAGCACAGGGCTCTTCGGCATGATCCGCTCGGCAGCATCAATGGTCATATAGATCGTTCTGCCCATGCGGTCCATTCTCTGATACGTACCGGTAATGAGATACTCTGCCGTTTTTTCCGCATACTCGATGGTTACAACATCTCCAACCGTAACGCC
>JAEEKC010000218.1 GCA_016282215.1 Lachnospiraceae bacterium | reverse complement strand
GCCATATCCACCTGATTGGTAAAATCATCCGCCAGCGCCCAGACTTCGATGCCTTTGTCATGCATGTCCTGCACATAGGTATCGGAAACAATGGAAGTAAAACCGCCGTAATCATCCGATAAAAAGTACCAGGTCGGAGAAACCACATTCACCTTCTGCGTCGTTGCGATCAGATCATAGATCGTTTCATTTGCCGTCTGGTTGGTGACCTGATGCCAGGCCATATTGATCTTATGATCACGCACCTGACTGGTGTAGACAGGCTGCTGAAAATCCTGCGGGATCTTCACTTCCTGCTGTGTGATGGATGACAGTTTCTTTTTCTCCAGATAGCCGATGATGCCGCCGTATTCCACCTTATCCCAGTTTTCCAGCTGCTCTAAGATCACGACTGATTCGCCCTCGCCGATCTGACAGAGCACATCACTTTTCACACCGCCCTGATAACGGATCTGGGTATGCTTGGTGATGGTTGCGGTATCCCTTGTCGTATCCTCAAAATACATGACCAGCCTGAGCGGATCATTATACTGCACAGCTGAAAAGTTGCCGTAGCTTTTCAAAAACTCCACTTCCACAAGCGGCTCATCATAGCCGTTGATCCAGACCACGCCATTCACGCCGCCCTGTCCTTCTTCGAAAATACTTAAATCCGTCGGCGTTGTATAGAGAAGCTTTCTTTCACCCTGATCAAAGAACAGCCTGGAATTGATGTTTTTCTGCACAAAGGAAAGCGGCAGGTACAATGCGCCGTCCCGCTGGGTTGCGCGCACCTCACTGACCTCGCCTCCGATGATCAGTGGCACGTCCTCTGCGCCGCTGATCCCGAAATACTCCGCCAGATCCATGGTCTGGGTGGAATAGGAATATTTTTCCAGCATGCTTTTGGCCGCAAAGCCAAGGGCAACCAGAATGATCGCCAGAAACGCAAGTACAACTAACACTGCGACCGGGTTTGTTTTCTTCTTTTTATGATTGCGGTGTCTTTCGTAATTTCTGGATGCTGAGCCGGAAGAATAGCCATCGTCGCCATTTAATTCCCTCTCACGCTCCCGTCTTCTTCGTTCCTGCGCCCTTCTGGCGGCTCTTTCTTTTCGTTCCTGCTCCGCTTCTTCCTCTGCGAAGTCTCCCGCATCGGAGAAAAATTCCAGAAACGCATTTTCTTTCTTCGGTTTTTTATTACTTCTTCTGTCTGGCATATCTGTATCCTTGTGTTGCGTTATATCTGATCATTTTTTCGAGGGCTTGAAAAAAGCCCCACTCTGCATTGTATCTGTATTTTTGTTCTCTGTCAAATCCTGTAAAAAATGTAGAAAAAGAACGTAGAAAACCACCTTTGTTGCCTTGCATAAACCACTGATTTTTCGTATAATCATAATAGTATTATCGTAGTAGTTCATTAAGGGGGTGACAGATCATGAACATTTTAAAAGAGAGAATCTTACAGGAAGCAGTTGTCCTCGGAGAAGATGTTTTAAAGGTATCCTCCTTCTTAAACCACCAGATCGATCCGGATTTTATGGCCGAGCTGGGAAAAGAGATCGCGCAGCGTTTTGAAGGTGAGAAGATCACCAAGATCCTGACTGTCGAAGCATCCGGAATTCCCATTGCACTGGCTACCGGCATGGCGATGCATGTGCCTGTGATCTTTGCCAAAAAACACAGCACCAGCAATGTATCCGGTTCCGCTTACCGGACAATCGTTTATTCTTTTACTCATAATACCGAATACACGGTTCTTGTTGAAAGCGACTATCTTGATGCAGGTGACCGCGTGCTGATCGTGGATGACTTTCTTGCAAACGGCAGATCGATCTACGGTCTGTTGGAGCTGCTTGAAGAAGCCGGCGCCCAGCCGGTGGGCATTGCCGTAGCGATCGAAAAAGGCTTCCAGAGCGGCGGCCGGGAGCTTCGCGCTGAAGGTTACCGGGTAGAATCCCTTGTGATCATAGACCGGATGGACGAAGACGAAATTGTTTTCCGCGACGGGAATTACGATGAAGATGAAGACGATGAATGAGATCGGCACCAATTGCAAGATACAGTATCGATCTTCAACCGGCAAATTAGATATATGATTCAAAAAGGGGAGAATGCCTTACGCATTCTCCTCTTTTTCACTGCGCCGTTTCCGGATCCCGTCCAGGATCACGGCTTTTTTCTCAATGACTTTTTTCTTATCCATGGCCGGCACATCAGCCAGCTTATACTCCAGTCCGAGTTTTTCATATTTAGCTTTTCCCATGGTATGGTAGGGCAGAACGTCCAGCGCCTTTAAGTTACTGAACTGTCCGATAAAATATCCCAGATCAAAGAGATATTTATCATCATCGGTGATGCCGGGAACCACGACATGACGGATCCACATATCCACCTTCTTTTCATCCAGATACTTGCAGAAAGCAAGGATGCCGTCATTGGGCTGCTGCGTCAGTTCTTTATGTTTTTCGGGATCGATATGCTTGATGTCCAGCATAACAAGATCTGTCAGCGGCATCAGCCGGTCCAGTTTTTCAACGATCACCGGATTATCAGGCTGAAAAGCGATGCCGGAAGTATCAATACAGGTATGGATGCCTGCTTTTTTTGCCAGTGTAAACAGATCGATCAGAAAATCCGGCTGCATCAACGGCTCACCGCCGGTAACTGTGATCCCGCCGCCGTTCTGATAGAAAGGTTTATTTCTTTCGTATTGCTCAATGATCTCTTCCGGTGTCATTTCCGTACCGCCGGTCATGGGCCAGGTGTCCGGATTATGACAATAGGCACACCGCATGGGGCAGCCCTGTACAAAAACAACAAACCGGGTGCCGGGACCGTCTACGGTGCCAAAGCTTTCAAGGGAATGGATCCTTCCGTTCATACTTCTCCCTCCAAAAAAATCTAATCAAAACGGCTGCGCAGGATCTGCGCAGCCGTCAGGTTGTTTCTCTCTTCCTTCTGTAGCGCGAAAGATCTATATCAGATCTTTGTCTTACAGAGACTCATGGAATGTACGGGAGATAACATCATTCTGCTGTTCCGGAGTCAGCTTAACGAAGTTAACTGCATAACCGGATACACGAATGGTCAACTGAGGATAGTTCTCGGGATGCTGCTGAGCGTCCAGAAGAGTCTCCCTGTTCAGTACGTTTACATTCAGATGATGACCGCCCTTGGTAGCATAGCCATCCAGCAGATTTACAAGGTTTGTTACCTGAGCTGCATTGTTTTCCATTGCTTTTTCCTCCTTATTCTATATAATTATTTCCACTTCACGAATTGCTTCGTTGCTTCGCAACTCTCGCAATTCTGAAATCTTCGCAATCCGCTGATTTGCTCACGCAAATCGCTACTTGCTCATATTTCCGGATCTCAAAGTATTTCAGTCATATACGTGCAAGCACGTATGACTTTATACTTTGATCTCCTTTGTTCAGTTACTCATACGCATCTAATCCCTGATGCAGGGTAGGAACGCTACAGGCCAGCGGGGTGCGCGAACAATCGGTGCATCCCATGGTCTCAACATTCTTGGAACCTTCGATGTTTTCATCTACATCCACATTGACATGGCCAACGCCTTTTGACATACCGCCGTCAAGCTGCGAGATCAGATCATCGATCATTGCATTTTCATCCATATGCCTGCCCTCCTAATTCTACTTATAATACTTCTAACACATTCGCAATCTCGCGCTTCGCGCTCTACTGTCTGCTTCGCAGACGGATTGCTCATGATTCCGCCGGGGAAATCAAATACTTCGCTTTGCTCGTGCTTGATTTCCCCTTGCTACGGTTCTCATTTACTAAGATCTACCTCGATATCACCTGCGAATACCTGATCCTCTTTGCCAAGTGCACCGGGGATGATGGAGAAGGTATTGGAGATACCATCCTGTGCATACTCAAACGGCAGCTTGGATACGGAAGACAGGGAAGCAACTGCACCGTGGGTGTCACGGCCGTGCATCGGGTTTGCACCGGGTGCGAAAGGCTGACCTTTCTTACGTCCGTCAGGTGTGTTACCGGTTG
>JAEEKC010000217.1 GCA_016282215.1 Lachnospiraceae bacterium | reverse complement strand
GTCACCAAGGGAATCCATCATTATGAATCGCTGATACGGTTAGAGGACGAATACGGAAAGATCTATTATCCCGGCAGTTTTCTTGATGTGGCAAGATCCTTTGGCCTTTTATATGATGAGCTGTCCAGGGCCATGGTGGCAAAGGTATTTGAACGGTTCAAAAACTGCGCTGATCAGAGCGTGAGCATTAATCTCGGCATGCGCGATATCCAGAACAGGGATATGACGGATTTTATCTTCGGTTTTCTTTCCACGGCGAAGTATCCCGGCAATTTTGTGTTTGAGATCCTTGAGAATGAGGATGTGGATGACTATGAGCTGCTGGTCAGATTCGTTGATAAGGTACATAAACTCGGAGGGCAGATTTCCATTGATGATTTCGGCAGCGGTTATTCCAATCTGCAGCATTTGGCAAGCATCCATTCCGACTATATCAAGATCGACGGGTCCATTGTGAAAAACTGCTGCAAGGATCCGGAGTCGGAAAACCTGGTGGCCCTGGTTTCTGACTGGAAACGGCTTTCCGTTCATGATGTCAAGATCGTGGCAGAGTTTGTAGAAAACGGTGATATCCAGAAGAAGCTGATCGAGTACGGAATTGATTTTTCGCAGGGATATTTCTTCTCCGTTCCTGCGCCGAAACTGATCAGCGAGAATTAGGGGTTATTATACAGGGTACTGTTTATGATACGTGATGAAAGAAAAGTGACAACCATCGTACTGATATTGGAGGATGCCTTTACCGACTATGCCAAGGACATCGCCCATAGTGTGGCGCATTCGATCATGTCCGGGAAAAACCTGCGGCTGATCATGGTGGCAGGGCGGCAGGATAACGGCAGGGATCCGGCGGACCCGGTGCATCGTTACAGGAGCATGTATAATGCCATTTACAGCATGAATGCCCGGGTTAAGTTTGATGGACTGTTGTTTACTTTCCCTAACTTGATCGGCGTTGATGGGGATCTGTTCGGCGATATTCCCAAGGTATATATTGCCGCGGAAAAAGAGAATGAACTGACGGTCAATTACGATAATGAAATGGGGATTCGGGAGGCACTGGATTTTCTGGTGCGGATCAAGGGCTTTACAAAGATCTGCATGCTGGGCGGAAGAGATGATAACGGGGATGCACAAAAGAGAAAAGCCTGCTTTTGTAATTATCTGGCTGAGGCCGGGCTTCCCTATACGGAGAGCCAGTATGAAAAAACGGATATGTCCGTTAATACCCATGAGGCGGCGGCAAGGCTTCTGTCCCGCAACCCGGATGTACAGGCGGTTTTCTGCGTCAATGATCCTGCGGCAGTGGGCCTGTATGATGTTATGAGGTCCCACGGCAAGGTGCCGGGAAAAGACATCTATGTTTTCGGTTTTGACAATGCAGCCATGGCGGCGCAAATGGTACCGCCGCTTGCTTCCATCGGAACGGACGGCGTGACCGTGGGGCAAAAAGCGCTGCAGATTTTGCTCGATAAGATAAGCGGACAGGATGTTACTTCGGCGGTGGTGCCGACCAGGCTGTTCGGCAGGGATTCCTTTGAATATGAAACCTATGAGATCACCACCAGGGATATTCTGAAAGTGGACAGTTCTTTTATTTACAACTTCTTTGATGACTGTTTTTACAGATACGGAAATGAGGTTGTGGACGCCAAGGATATCGATTTCAAAAGGCTTTTCTATGAGATCTTATCCAGGATGATGTCGGCCATCAAAAACAGATATATGGACGAAAAACAGTTTGGCAAGATCAAACGCCTGATCGATATCTTTTTTGAAAACGGGGCCATGCGGTATACCGATGCCAACAAGTTCGTGCGCAGTATGTCAAGACTCCAGGGCAGCATGAATGAGACCTACAGGGGGATCCGTGCCAATCAATATAACAACAGGCTGTTTTCCTATATGAAGGATAAGGCGATCCAGGCGCAGGCCTTTGCCAAGTCCATGGAAACCAAAGGGTATAATGACGGAAGAAACCGGAATTTTGAATATATGATCAATACCGTAAATTACGGATTTACCAAAGAGCAGGCGATCGAAAACCTGATTCAGCACTTTGATGAAACCGGTTTTCACAGGGCGGCGCTTTATCTGTTTGATAAACCGGTCAGATACCGGAGCCATGATGAGGCGATCCCGGATCTCATTTCCTTAAAGTGTGTGTTAAAAGACGGAAACCTTTTTGTCATCCCGAAGGAACGCGGTGAATGTACCTTAAGCGAGATCTTTACCAGAAGTGAGATACCGCATTCAGATATGGGCTATACTTCCTATCCGCTGTTCTACGGAAATTATCTGTTCGGCATTTTGGTCAGTGATATCAACAGAAGCATGATGGAAACCGGTGAATACCTATCCTTCCAGCTCGGAAGGGCACTTTATACGAACCTTATGTTCAGGAACTGATCAGATCATCGATCAGTTCCTTTTTAGATTCCTTATAAACGATATAACTGTTGATGACCGGCGTATCAAAATCAACCAGCCGGATCTGCCGCAGCTTCTTTTCTTTGATATACGTATCTGCCATGTCCTTGGGAAGAAAGGTATAATTATCCTTTCCCAGCAGATAGGGCATGATCTTCATGCAGTCATCGATCTCCAGTTCAAATTGATGAAATCTCGGAAAAAGTTTTCGGATATACATGCCCACATCCTGAAGGGCAAAATTACACATCAGATAGTTTTCCTCGATCAACTGGTCACGGGTAATGCCGCGCCTGTATTTATGATTGCCGATATCCGTCACCAGCACCAGCCTGTCCTGTTTATAAAGCTCCGAATGATAGGAGGCTTTTCTCAGCGGAATGTACACAAAGACCACATCTAAAAGATCCTCCTGCAGCTGCTCCAGCAAATGGTTGGAAAGACCGATGGATATCTTCAGGGAAGTTTCCGGATGACGGTCTCTGTAGGTTTGGATCTGCGGCGCAAGATGCCCTTCATAGATGGAGTCTGCGCTGCCGATCCTGATATGGTTTGCAAATCTGTGCTCGGAGGAAAGCTCAGCCAGGGTGGTCTCTGTCAGGTCCAAAACTTTCTCTGCATAGATCCTGAATTTTTCTCCTTCCGTGGTCAGTTTTACGCTTCGGTTGGTGCGGGAAAAAAGCGTGAGTTTTAATTCTTTTTCCAGCTCGTTGATCCGGTTTGTAACAGTTGACTGTGCGACAAAAAGCTGATTTGCGGTCTTGGTAAAGCTGTTGTTATCTGCCAGCGCGATAAAGGTTTCCAGTGTCTGCGTATCCATGTCAAATCTCCTTGCTATCGAAAAAACGAATTATTATTATCATTTTTATTCGCTTTACACATAATACGATATATGCTAATACTTGTCTATAGGAAAAGGGAATAATGATGTTAATAAACACAAATAAATTCAAAAGGAGCAGTCAGATGGGCGAGATCAGACTCAGTAACAAAACCTACAAACTCGAACAGGATCCGTATATGTATCAGCTTCAGGATACGCCGGAGCCGGAACTTTTTCGGGAAATGTTTCCTTATACGGAGACACCGAAGATCGCATTTAACTACAGGCGCGTTCCGGAAAATATGCCGGAGGACATTTTTATCACGGATACTTCATTCCGCGATGGTCAGCAGTCTCGGACGCCTTATACCACGGAGCAGATGGTCCATATCTATAAACTGCTTCACAAGCTTGGCGGACCGAACGGCATGATCCGTCAGACGGAGTTTTTTGTTTATTCCGAAAAAGACAGACAGGCTTTGGAAAAATGTATGGAACTGGGCTATCAGTTCCCGGAGATCACCACCTGGATCAGGGCTTCGAAAAAAGATTTTGAGCTGGTAAAGTCCATCGGGATCAAAGAAACGGGAATTTTGGTGAGCTGCTCGGATTATCATATTTTTCATAAGATGGGACTGACGCGTGGGCAGGCGCTTGAAAAATACCTTGGGATCGTTTCGGATTGCATCGAAGCGGGCCTTCGTCCCAGATGTCATTTTGAAGATATCACAAGGGCTGATTTTTACGGTTTTGTCGTGCCCTTTGCAACGAAACTGATGGAACTGTCAAGAGAAAGCGGTGTGCCGGTGAAGATCCGGGCCTGCGATACCATGGGCTTTGGCGTTCCTTATCCGGGTGCTGCGCTTCCGCGAAGTGTATCCGGTATTATCTATGGTCTGCAGCATCATGCCGACGTGCCTTCCGGGATGATCGAATGGCATGGTCATAATGATTTTTATAAAGGTGTTGTGAATGCCACCACGGCATGGATGTACGGTGCCAGCGCTGTCAACTGTTCCCTGCTTGGGATCGGTGAGCGGACCGGAAATGTGCCTCTCGAAGCCATGGTCTTTGAATATGCATCCCTTCGCGGAACATT
>JAEEKC010000035.1 GCA_016282215.1 Lachnospiraceae bacterium | reverse complement strand
CCTGCTCCGGCCGCCTAAAGACTGCACTTTTTCAATGCCGCCGGCGATCTGTTCATTGGTCAGTCCCAGAATTTGCCCCACGGCCGCTGCCGCCAGCGCATTTTGCACCTGGTGTTCTCCCGGAATGGGAATATGCACTGCAATCTCACCGGCCGGTGTATGCAGTTTGCAGTCCGTACCCTTCAAGCCGCGGCTTTCGATATCCGCAGCAAAACTGCTCTTGCCATCATTGAAAAAGATTGGCTCTTTTCCTTTTACCTCACTGACCGTGACCAGTTTATCATCACTTCCGTTTAAGACCACGCGTCCGCCATCCTTCAGATAATGGAACATTTCCGTTTTCGCAAGCAGGATGCCGTCCCTTGTCCCGAGGTTTTCCAGATGGCACTGTCCGATGTTGGTGATCAATGCCACATCCGGTCTGGCTATAGCCGCCAGCACGCTCATTTCTCCGAATTCGCTGATCCCCATCTCAAGGACCGCCACTTCGTCTTCTTCCCGCAGGCGGAAAACCGTAAGCGGAAGTCCCACCGCATTATTGAAGTTTCCTTCCGTTTTTAATACCTTATATTTCTGCGAAAGGACTGAGGCCACCATTTCCTTGGTGCTGGTCTTTCCCACGCTGCCGGTAATGCCCACCACCTTCACGTCAAGCTGCATACGGTACCAGGCTGCCAGATGGCGAAGGGCCGCAAAACTGTCCGTCACCTTGATATAGGAAACCTCTTCGATTTTCATTCCCTGCGGAAGATCCGCCTCTTCCAGATCCCGCTCCACGATGGCGCAGAGTGCGCCTTTTTCATAGATCATGGGAAGATATTTATGGCCGTTGGTCCGCTCTCCCTTTGTGGCAAAAAAGAGGCCGCCCTCTTCGATCTGCCTGGAATCCAGTGTAACGCCGGTCACCTGTTTCTTCAGGTTTTCCGCAGGGCCGTGCCAGATTCCGCTGACGGCAGCTGCGATGTTTTCAAGGCTCATGTTTTTCATGGTGGCTGTGCTCATACTTCTCCTTGGAATGAATCATTCGTTTATTAGAATTCATCAGTAATTCTTCGCTCAGTATTTTCATACCGGTCGTTACACTGTGAATTGATCAATAGTCCTTCACTCTGTCTTTTCTTACGCCCTGGGCTTTGCCAAAGACACCTCGATCAGCTTCTGGCAAAGATCCGGGAAATCCAGTCCGATGACCGCTGCTTCCTGGGGCAGCAGCGATGTGGGCGTCATGCCGGGCAGTGTATTGGCCTCAAGCAGATAGACATCTCCGTTTTCGTTCATCATCGCATCCATTCTCGCATAGGAATCAATATGAAGCGCTTCAAATGCCTGCTCTGCGTAACGCTGCATTTCTTTCGTTTTTTCCTCGGAAAGCTCCGCCGGACAGGTTTCAACGGTGCTGCCTGCCTGATATTTATTCTTATAATCGTAGAAGCCTTCCTTCGGTGCGATCTCGATCACCGGCAAAGCCTTTCCGTCCAAAACGCCGATGGAAAATTCCCTTCCCTTGATATACTGTTCTACGACACATTCATCATCAAAATGGTAAGCATCCGCTAACGCTTTATCAAATTCCGCTTCGGACTGCACGATATAAACGCCTACGCTCGAACCGCTGTTGCAGGCTTTGACAACCACCGGGAAGGGAGGCAATTTTGCCTTGTCCACCGCCTCGGATTTTTTCAGCGTAATGCCTGCCGGCGTCGGGATACCATGCTCCCTGAAGAGCTGCTTGGAAATGCCCTTATCCATGCTGACAGCCGCGCCCAGCGGATTACTGCCGGTGTAGGGAACCTCAAACAGATCCAGGGTTGCCTGCACTTTTCCGTCCTCACCGTTGGCACCGTGCAGGGCCATGAAAACGATATCACAGATCTGGCAGATATCCAGCACATGCGGTCCGAAGAAGCCCCTGGTGCTTCTCTTTTTCCGAATCTCATCCAGGTCCGGATCCTGCTCAGCGATGGCACTGATCTCCTCATCCCATTTTTTATCCTTGGCAAAAACCTCCTGCCAGTCATCTGCCTCATATCCTAAAAAAGCATCCAGAAGAATCACCTGATGTCCCTTGGATAAAAGCGCCTGATATACCATTTTGCCGGTAACCAGCGACACATCTCTTTCCGTACTTGTTCCACCTGCCAAAACTACGATCTTCATATTTGCCTCCTTATCGTGTTTCTTTGCATTGCCCCCACACTATCCGATTATACTTGATATAGCGTACGTGGTAAAGGGGTTTCACTAAATATGCTGTTTTCTTTGTTACGATTCATTCTTCATGACAGAGCGAAAAAACGATCTGCGCATCCTGTATCGCTGAGGTCTTGCTTTCCGCTATCTGCTCCCGGTAGATCCTTCGGCAGCATTCCCGGTACTCCCGGCTGACGATCACATAATCCGCCAGCGAAAGAAGCTGCATATCAAAGAGTGCTTCCCCGTCAGGCTCTTTTGCTTTTACCACATCCCCATCTGCGATCCGGCCGGTCCTTTGTAACAGGGCATCCATCAGGCGGTCACAGATTTCCACCTCTGTGACCTTCGGCGTTGTCAGATAACACCAGATAACCGGGAAACTCTTTTCATCCCAATCTACATTCCCTGTCAGGTATTCTTCCACCGGCTCCTTGAATCTGCTCTCACCGGTCAGCTTCAGAAGGGCTGACTGCGCAATTTTGCCTTCGTTCGAAATCTCACCCGCAGATACCGCCTCGTACGCTGTAAGCGCCTCCCCGGAAAACTGCTCGATCAGCTCCTCCGGCTCATCATAACTACGCAGCACATTTACAAGTTCCGCCATCGCAGCAATATATGCCCCGTCTCCCCCAGAAGAATCGTTTTCACTATCTGCTTCCTCATTTTTCGCATGGAAACTGTCCGTGAGCCTGCCTGCCGCATCGATCAAGTCCGTCCTGTATTTCTCCCAAAATATCGGATGTATTCCGGCGCATACGGACAGCAAAAACAGACTCTCCACGCCGTCTTCAAACGTTTCATCAGTCAAAACCGCTTCCCCGTCAAAAAGGCCGCTTTCTTCCCTCCACTTAGCGTAGTAGGAATCTGCGATCTCTCCGTACAGATCTTCAGCGATCTTGAAGGATTCCGACTGTCCGATCACCGGTGTCTGGATATAATAGGTCCCCGGCTTGACAAGGGCTGTAAAATCCCCCTGGCAGATGTCCCCGCCTGAGGCGATCTCCGATGCCGGTCTTTCTATGGCAATGTCCTGCTCGTCCGCTTTTTCCAGCGTGCCTTCATAAGCAATGCTTTTATCCTCTTCCCGGACCACATAAAAAACCGCGCCCGGACTGCCGCCGTAAAAATAAGCGGTTTTCTCATCATCAGCATTGTAACCAAACGTGTCCACAACAATATGAGAGGCCAGGCCGGCTGTCACCTCTTCCAGACCGCCTGCCTGACCTTCTTCCCATAATGCCTCTTCTGACGGATCCGCTCCGCCCGTTTCTCTCTCAGTCTCTGTATCACTGCCCCGGTCGCTGATCTCGCCATCATTTTTTCTTGCCACGCCCGTACTCAGCATGCACAAAACTACCAAAGCAAGACAGCTTGCACTGCCGGTTATTCTTTTGATCCACTTTCCGTCTCTCACAAACGACTCGTCCTTCCGCCCCCACATCTTTACTGATTATACTGTATCCATCCGGTTCGGTAAAGAGAGTTTTTTACGCTGCGATCCGTATTATTCCTCCATCAGCCGCCAGTCATCGGCTGCATCGTCATAATAATAGATCTCGTCCGTTTCTTCATCGTAGTAGCTCATGGTGTCAGTCTCTTCATCATAGAAGTAAAGGACACCGTCTTCATACATGTACCACAAATCTTCTTCAAAGTCATAGAGCCAGTTATCCGAATACTCCTCATTGCCATGACCGTAATAATCACCGCTGTCGTAATCATAGGCGTATTCACAGGAGCCATTGCTGGAGTTGCAGCCGTAATCGTCCTCATAATCTCCCCAGCCATTCCACAACTCTTCAAAGAAACTGTAATCGTTGTAATCATCATAGCCTTCGCTGTTGACAAAACCACCGAGCCAGTTAATGTATTCTTTATCGATCCCGACCTCCGCATAGACATCCGTCAGTTTATCGTAGAACTCATCATCGCCGTAGGGCAGCGTGATCGCCATGCCGGTCAGCTCGTCCTTATCCTTTGTGTGTCCCCAGTAAGTGATGGCCGCCTTCAGCGTTGAGGTCAGTTTCTTTGCCTCGTTGCTGTCCTTATCGATACTTTCTTCCAGCGCCAGAATATCACTGATATAGTAGTCCTCCAGTGTTACATCACTTTCATCAGAGTCCCAAAGATCCCAGAATCCGCGGTTGTCCCTGCCTTTGGCCTTGTGTTTCTTACTGTAGTTTTTCGCGCCAAGCGCTTCTTCGTTTT
The DNA here is from genome assembly GCA_016282215.1 of Lachnospiraceae bacterium. Taxonomy (GTDB): domain Bacteria; phylum Bacillota; class Clostridia; order Lachnospirales; family Lachnospiraceae; genus RGIG7926. The sequence goes on along the minus strand of JAEEKC010000035.1, from coordinate 2,176 downwards.
TATAAGCATAATTCTTCCAGGCAGTGAACAGATTCTCAATGGTGGACATGTTAAAAAGTGCCATGCAGGCAGAATCCCCCTGTTTACTGCTTTCGTTATCATGAATGATATCATCGATGATGGTTTTTCCCAGCAGCGGTGTGGAGATACCCGGATTCTCCTCGATGGACTTCATCCATCTTGTATAGCTCCAGCCCATGCCGGATTCAAAATCCTCGGAAAGGAGCGCATATTTGCAATAAGGCGCCAGTGCATAGCAGGTTTCCAGACTTGCCATGATGCAGCAGTCCATCCCGATCATGTCAAAATAGATATCCTTGTGCTCCGAAAAAGCCTTCGCCATCTCGGCGATCGTCAGGCTTGCGTCCTCGTTTTTCACCCATTCATCATATCCGTAGCCGTAAACCGGTCCGCCGCCGTGATCCCAGAACAGGAACATGTATCGCTCAGCCGGGTAATTCTGTTTGCAGTAACCGATGAACTCAGACAGCGTCTTTTCCGAGGTACAGTCCAGCTGTCCTAAATCATCTCTGACAAGTTTCAACTCTCCGTTTTTCACACAGTAGGTCTGCGCGGTTTTCGAAGAAATATCATATCCCTGCCAGTCCTTGGTTCCCATGGTCTGAACGACCACATTGACCTTATCTCCGATACCGGATGAGAGCATCTCGCCCAGGTCAGTCGTTGCCTCGCCGCCGGAGGACTCTAAGTCAGAGCCGTTCATATAGATCATGATCGTCGCATTTTTCGCATCGCTATTTACCGGGATCGCTTCTACCTCATCCGATTCCGAGAGTGTCTGCGCATCCTGCTGCGACTGCTCTTCCTTCGGTTCATCGTATGCTTCATCACCATAGTCGCCTTCATCTTCATAATCATACTCCGATGTTGCGATCCCCTCATCATCCCATCCTTCTTCATCATCCGGAATCAGCATGATGATCCCAAACAGTACAACTAACGCAACGACAACCCCAATGATGATTATTTTGACTTTGCTCATAAGCTTCTTCCTCTTATTTGATCATTCGTATATTGACGCCATCTGATGACACGAATTGCGCCATTGCAGATAGCAATTCCCGCAATTTTCAACATCATGTTTCATGTTTTCGACACAACAAAGGTATTATAACACAATTTTCACAACAAAAAAGAAAACATTCCGTCAAATTTTGCAACAGGATTTTGCAACAAAAAAAGCCACAACCCGTACTGCGGTCATGGCTTTTCTCTTATCCTTTATTTCGATCTATCGTATTGTCAGCCGGTCATAATTGTTTCATCCAGCAAAATCCACCTGCTGGATCGTCCCTGCGCCGCCGTTTTCATATAAGAAAATCCCGGTAGAACGGATCCTGGCATTGACGGAAAAGTCCTGATGTGACTGCATCGTAAACCCGGTGGGTGCGCTTTGCAGGCAGATGGCGCCCACACCCGACTCCTTCAGCGTATAGAGCTGATCCGTGCCGTCTGCATCCTTACACCAGACGAGCAGTTTTTCGAAGATCTCATCATTCTCATCGATCCAGCCGTTGCCGTCTGCGTCATACTCAGCCAGATCTGCAAAACCGTCCCCGCTCTTCGTTCCAAACAGTTCCGTACCGTCGCCGATCTTCCCGTCACCGTTTTTATCCAGCGCCAGAAAACCGCTGCCGGCTGTGGGCATGGAAACCTGATCCAGGATCCCGTCAGCATCAATATCAAAGGTAAACTTCTGATCGGAAACCTGCGCAATGGGCGCATCGATATTGATCACCAGCGGGTCCGTCATCTGCAAAGGCTGCAGCGTCTGCGATATCCCCGCATATTCCATGAACCGCCTTGTCATGGAAAGCTCTAAGTTAAAATCGATGGTCCGTCCATCCTCGGTCACGACCTGTCCCTTCGAAGAAAAAGCCGCAAACTCAAACTCTTCATGATAATACGTGGCTTCCATGTAACTGCCTGACGATCCGCCCGTCTGCAGCATCATCGCTGCGTTATCTGACTGCCCAGTCGCATTTATCTGCGAAGAACTCACATCATCATACACCGCATGATCGCTGCGGCGACGCAGACCGTAGGTATCATAGAGCCATTTGATCAAAAATTGCACGCAGGCTTCTCTGATCGAATCGATGGACCGCTGCATCTGCTGCTCCGTCTGGTTCTTCAAAGCAGCGTTTCCGACGAT